>JASMFX010000120.1 GCA_030751555.1 Candidatus Woesearchaeota archaeon
TTTGATCACCGAATAACGTTCTAACAAAACTTGGAGCATTAAAGTTCTCATTATAGTTTGTTTTGATGGCTTCTAAATCCTCTGTAGTCCCTCCGCCATAAGCTGAAGAGAGTGGAATGATGAACAATAAAATCAAGATCATGATTAACTTTTTCATAATTCAAAGTAAATAGCCGTTGTATTTAAACGTTTGCATAGAATTAGAATTCGGCCATTACACACTGTTTCCCGACGCTTTTGCCGTACATGTAACAGACTTACTTTTTCTCCCCCTTACCCAGGTAGGGGGGGGGAGAAAAAGTAAGAGATCTAGTGAGCAGAAGCGCCAGAATAAAGTGAAAAAGATTATAATGTCTTGAATTTTATGACTTTTACGCTTGTTTTTGAAGTAACATCCTGTTTATAGTAATCAGAATATTTCTTATACATCTCCTCATCAGATGAAAATTTCTCATGGCCTTCTTTGTCATGAGCTGTTAATTCACCAAAAGTGGTTAGTCTTGTCGAAACAACCTTCGCTTTGGCAAATTCCTCTCCATCATTGTAACAGAGAGAGAGAGCATCCCCAAATTCAATGCTCTGTTTATCATTAATTCTCCAGGTAGTGTCTTTTTCTCCCTCTAAAATCAGTTTAGGGAGTGGTTCTGAAAACTTTAATTGTTTCATAGCTCTATCTAGAAAAAACTACTATAAAAAATTACCTAACCCTCCAACCATCTTCTCCATCTATAGAAAGCTCCTCAGCATCTGTTTTCAAGACACCTCCTTCTACAGTTACTTTTTTGTCTTTCACAACCAGCTTCACATTATCAAAAAATTCTTCGATCTTGATTTGATCTGTATTATTTTTCTTGCCATCAAGCTCAACCACATCTCCCACATTGCTCTTTTCAGCGCTAACTAATACAATCTTCTCGTCCTTTTCATCAGATGCAGCCAATAGCATGCCCTGACTTTCTACCCCTCTAAGCTTAGCAGGTTTCAGATTAGTAATAACCACAATGTTTCTCTCTTTCAAATCCTCTAATGCATAATGTCCCTTCAACCCTGCAACTAACTGTCTTTTCTCACTTCCTAAATCGACTTGTAGAACAAGCAACTTATCGGCTTCTGGATGCTCCTCTGCACTAAGAATCTTACCGATTTTAAGATTAAGTAAGAATTTCTCCTCCTCTTTCAAATCCACTTTAGGAAACAAAAGCTCCTCAGAGGTAACTGTAAATTTGCCTTTACCAAAAACAAGTTTATCAAAGCCCAAAATCTTAAAACTCAACTCATCTGCAATCTTCTGAGCTGAAACAGGGATTAAAGGCTCTAGATAAGAAGTGATAAAACGCAAACTTTCCAATACATTATATAAAACAGCATCTAATTCCTTGTCATCCTTGATCTTCCAAGGCTCTTTTTTGTTGAGATATCCATTAATTTTCACAACAGCCTTCCAAACAATATCAAGGGCATCATTAATTTTAAAGGTATCAATAAGTTTATCTGCTTTCTTGAGCTCATTCAAGAGAAGAAGCTCATCCTTACATTTGCATTGAAAACCCTCTCTTTCGTTCCTCACAAGCAATGTTTGGATTCGCTTTAATAAATTACCCAAATCATTTGCCAATTCATTATTATACCTAATTACAAGAGCCTCTTCAGAAAAATCCCCATCCCCTCCAAAAGGAATCTCTCTTAGCAAAAAGTATCTCAGAGCATCTGCTCCATAGTCATCTGCCAGAGCAAGAGGATCAACCACATCTCCAATGCTCTTACTCATTTTTTTGCCTTTGAGATTAACGTAACCATGAACCAAAACAGTTTTAGGAACTGGTATTCCTGCACTAAGTAGCATGCTAGGCCAGATAACACTATGAAACCAATTAATGCCTTTCCCAATAACGTGGACATCAGCTGGCCAGTATTTTTTGTATAGCTTACCAGAAGGATAATCAATACCAGAAAGATAATTAATCAAAGCATCAAACCAGACATAGATCTTATGTTTTTTATCAAAGGGGACATCAATACCCCAATCTCTATTAATCCGAGACACAGAAAGATCTTTAAGCCCCTCATTCTTGACTCTACTCAGAACATCATTGCGCCAATGCTCAGGCTCTACCAATCCTTTTTCAAGCAATTTCTTTATTTTATCAGTGTATTTGCTCATCGAGAAAAAGTAGCTCTCCTCCTTCAAAACATCTGGTTCTCTATCATGTTCAGGACATTTTCCATCCTTTAGTTGAATCTCTGTTAAGAATGCCTCACATCCAACACAGTAATATCCCTGATATTCCCCTTTATAGATCTCTTTCTTATCATAAACAGTCTGGAATATGCTCTGACTCACATCGAAATGCTTTTTAGAGGTAGTCCTTATGAAATCATCATTGCTAATAGACAGTTTCGTGCATAATTCTTTAAAGATTTGTGAGTTCTTATCAACAAACTCTTTTACAGGCACTCCTGCCTCCTTAGCAGCCTCCTCATTCTTTTCTGCATTCTCATCAGTGCCTGTAAGATAAAACACGTCTTCCCCTCTCTGCCTATGCCATCTAGCAAGAAAATCAGCTATAATCTTTTCATATGCGTGTCCAAGATGCGGCTTGGAATTAACATAGTCAATTGCAGTGGTAATATAGTATTTCTTTGCCATATGACATAGAATCAAATGTTGCTTTATAAAGCTTATTCATCATTTAAGTAGTATAAGAATATTAGGGGGTTTAATTAGTGGGTCTCCCTAACAATATAATAGAGAATAAAGAAAAACACAAATACTCCTATGGCTATGGGAATGAGCTGAGGACTATTTATAAATATAGGAAATCGAGGCAAATCTAAACCACTACTTTTAGCAATTAGTGCAATAATAAGGAAATCTGGCAAAATCAGATCAATAATAATAATCACAACAAGAATCTGACCAATAAGTTTGCCATTAATCTCAGCCCCAAATGCAAGCATTACTAAGATAAAGGCTAGTCCAAATACCAGTAGTAAAGAAAAAAAAGGAAGAAAACCATTGATAATAGGCACAATATCAGGACCCTTCTTTGTCACATGAGGAATAATTGCAATCATTGCAATAACAAATGCTGTTATCCCATTAATTCCTTTTCTTGTTCCTAGCACCTTTGTCTTAACAAACAAAGCATACATAATAACAAAAACAAGAAGAAATGCTCG
>JASMFX010000121.1 GCA_030751555.1 Candidatus Woesearchaeota archaeon
TGTATACTTTTATCTCGTCAGTCATTTTTTAACTCTCCAAACTAGAACTTTTTTATGCATGGCCCAACTCCAAATTCGTTGGGAATCAAATAATGATAAAACTAGCTATAATAGAAATAATTTTTATTTTTCTAGTATTTATCATAACAATATAGAAACCATAACTTGTATTTAAACTTTTTGATTCAAACGAAACTTCAAAATCTCATCAATAGCCTTCTCCTTATCATAATCTCTTAGAATAAGGTGATTTCCATCTGTCTCCACAAAAAGCTTCTCCCCCCCAATTTTATCAAATACCTTTTTTGTTGCTCTTATATCTGCCACAGTATCATACTTGCCATGTAGAAATAAAACTCTGGAATCAATCTTGCCAGCATTCTCCACAATTCCTGGAACAAAATCTTCGTAATACTCAACAACTGCCTTAAAGGGAAAGCCCCAATTCGCAATATGCACCTTTAATCCTTCAGGATCATCTATTGTGCCTACTCTATCTTTCCAGCTATAACTGGTAAATCGAGAAACCAGTTTAACGACTACCAAGCTTTCCAAAAAACTTGGAGGTTTAATATATGCTCCAAGCAACACCAACCCCTTTACTTCATGCTCTTCAGCATACTTCAAGGCCAGCCCTGCCATCATGCTGCTCCCCACGAGATAATCACATCCCTTATCATGCATGAGCCCATGAATCTCCTCAAACCAATCAACAACACTATACTTAAGAAGCTCAGTAGGCAGCATAGCATGCCCTTTCAGTCTGGGAACAATAACAGTATCATCAAATTCCTTATTAATTCTTTCAGCTAGCTCTCTAAATACAGGAGGTGTAGAAGTATACCCATGCGCCATAACCCAGCACTTTCCACTATTTCCCTCCAAGGTAAACCCTTCTACCCCTTTAATAATACCATTTTCATACGTCCATTCTTGCAAATCCCTTTCATTAATCCTTCCAGCCTTTAGGAAACCCGTATTCTGATATAAATATCCAAAGAACAAAATCACTACTATCCCTATAATAACCAACAACATCTGCACCATGTTCTCTTTTTTTTCCATTCTATGAAATAATAAACGGCCCCAGGGAGACTTTCGCCTCAATTTTGAGATTCGAACTCCCGATCTACAGCTTAGAAGGCTGTCGCCTTATTTACCCGTAAACTCCAGGCTAGGCTATGGGGCCGTAACAACTGAATTTCAACAGAGGTTTATAAAATTAACTGGTTTAATTACATCTAATAAATTCAGGCAACAACAATGGCGCCCTAGAAATGTTTATAAACCATTTAACATCCCTCTTATTTATTGCGGAGGTGCCCAAGCGGCCTAAGGGGAGCGCCTGCAGAGCGTTTATTCATGGGTTCGAATCCCATCCTCCGCTTTTTATCATGATTGAGCTGAGTGTATTGTCTTAAGAAACCTTTAAAAACCTAACAATCCCCCTCAATACTATGTCAAAAATACTCATAAACAAAGCAAAAAAAGAATTCATTAAAGATATCAATAGAGAAGTAACTGTGAGAAAAGGTGAAATGTATGTTATAAAAGACACCACTCAGGACTTTCACACCACCCATGGAATCGTGGCAAAAAAGGATTTAAAAAAGAACGGTATCCTCCAAACATCCCAGAAAAAGGAATTCTCTCTCTTTGACGCAGATTTCATCGATAACTACAAACAAATTGAACGTGCAGCACAAATTCCACTCCTAAAAGATATCACAAACATTATTGCATTTACAGGGATAAACAAAAAATCCATAGTCATAGATGCTGGTGCAGGCTCTGGAGGAATCTCTCTATTCCTGGCAAATTATGCCAAAGAAGTTATCACCTATGACATAAAAAAAGAAGCTGTCACTTTGGTAAAAAAGAATGCAAAATTCCTAGGCCTCACCAATATAAAAGTAAAAGAAAAAGATATCTACAAAGGATTTGATGAGAAAAATGTAGATTTAGTAACCATTGACTTGCCTTCTCCATGGAATGTAATAGGCTCTGTTGACAATGCACTAAAAGTAGGAGGATTTTTAGTCTCCTATTCACCACAGATAACGCAATCCCTTGACTTTGTAAATGTTATTAACAAGCATGGAAACTTTATAGCTTTCAAAACAGCAGAAATAATGGAGAGAACCTGGGATCTGGATAATCGAAAATGTCGTCCTAACTCTCGAGTCCAACACTCAGGCTTTCTAACATTCTGCAGGAAGATAAAATGAACAAACTAAAAATATTCGGCATTGGCTGTGCTGCGATACTTGTCCTGAATTTAGTTTTTTTTGCAATAGGGATGTTTAACGCACTCTCATTTTGGATGGTTATCATCATAATGGCTTTTGTTGCCTATTATGTTGTGCCAAAAATGAAGATAGAATCTCAGTAAATGCTCAAAAAAGAAATTCGCACAGTTGGATTTGACGATACTCCCTTTACCAAGGGCCAGAAAGGAAAGAGCCAAATAATTGGAACTATCTTCAGAGGGAGTCACATTCTTGACGGAATCATTTCTACAGAAGTAGATATTGACGGAAACAACGCCACAGAACAACTCATCCAATTAATAAAAAAAACAAAGTTCAAACCACAGCTGAGAGCAATCTTCCTGGATGGGATTGCCTTTGCAGGTTTTAATCTTATTGACATCCAAAAACTCTACCAAAAAACAAAAATTCCTGTTATCGTAATCATAAGAAAAATGCCAAACCTAGAGAGAATAAAGACAATCCTAAAAACACTAAAAAAAGATTCCTCCCTCATAGACAAAGCAGGAACCCCTCAAAAAATAAACAAGATATATGTGCAATACAAAGGTACAACTCTCTCAAAAGTAAAGCAATTCCTAAGACTCACCTGCACACGTTCATACATCCCAGAACCTATACGAGTAGCACATCTGATAGCTCAAGGAATAACATTTGGTGAAAGCAAGGGCAACGCTTAACCTCTTGCCAAGATCTTTTTAGTCTCTAACTTATAATTCTCCACATTGGGCTGGTCAAAAGGATTCACCTTAAGCAAGAAACCTAAATACATCATCTCCATCATTTTCATCTGCAAAAACTGGCCAATGCTCCCTGCTGTTTTATCTGGCAGGATTACCTCTGTAAAGGGTCTCCTATCCTTGACATACGCTATTTTCACCCCTTGAAGAATAGCATTCATAATCCCATGCAAATGCTTACCCTGTATATGCTTTACTAAGTGATCATAAGCAGGTATCTCAGGCACTTTCAAATCCTTCTTCTCATGATTGAGACTCACAATAGTGCTAAATTTATCATACGGTCCACCCAAGTCAAGCTGTGCCATGGAATGCAGGTCTGTTGAACCAATACTAACAGTGGGGGTAATGCCCTCATGCACAATTTTTCCCTTTCTGTTCTTCTCTTTTCCAATACTCTCTCCTATCAATTGCCGATACCACTTGCCTATGCTTTCTAGATCCTTGCTAAACAAAAAAAGATCCTGGATGTGCTTACCTTTTTTGTGGTGTAGATAAATTAAAATTGCGCTTAATGCCGCTGGATTTTGCAAAACATTCTCATTCAAACATTTTTTTCTCATAAGACAGGCCCCTTTAAGAAGCTCCTTGATATTAACTCCCACCAAGCCTAACGGAAACAACCCTACCGGAGAAAAAACACTATACCTCCCACCTACTTTTTCAGGGATAGAAAGAACCGAAAATGCTTTTTTTAAAGAAAGATTCCAATAGTTCGAGTCTTGACCAGTCGTAACGACAACATGTTTATGAAAATCTTTTCTATGCTTCTTAAGCAAATTTACAAGAATTTCAAAATTAGCAATAGTTTCAGTAGTTCCTCCTGATTTACTAATCCCATTAATGATAATTTTTTTCCTTTTCTTGAGCAAAGGTTTTATTATTGATATAATACTCTGTATAGAATCTGGATCAACAGTATCTGCATATAACACCTTAGTTCCTTCACTAGTTTGATTATGCAGCTGTCCTAACACAGCTTCCTGAATAGCTATCGTTCCTAGGTTGCTCCCTCCAATACCTACAACCACTACATAACGAGGCCTTACCTTTTTTTTCTCTCGAATAAGACGCATCACTCTGTATAATCCAAGCTGGTCAGAACAAAGATTTATTGAAGCCCTATCGTCCTCATAATCCTTTGTTAAAGCCTCTTTCATGGCATTTATTTCAGGTAATAATCTTCTGCCAATCTTTTTCACATCCTTCGGCACTATCCTGCTATGCTTCCAATCAAATCTTATCGGTTTCATATATTACCTCTCAGCCACATAATCAGAATTTAATAAAAAACAACCTATTTAAGATTTACGCTATCCTACACAAGGAAGCTTCTCCTACCCGTAGTAAAGCTGTTTTTTACTTTTCTGCTCTCGATCCTTAACACTACCTTCCTTATTGATCCTTGGCCGTTTGCTCTCATTATCTCTCCTCAATGAAATATTCAATCTAGACAAAAAGAGGTTCATACCCTCTTGCATGGTATAGGGTCCCTTTGCAACCCCTTCTTTAGCAGGTTTTCCATCAAACACCATTAAATCATCACTAAGATAATCAACAAACAACAAGTCATGATCAACAACCAAACAACTCTTACCAGTCTGCTCCATAAAGTCTCTAATTGCTTTAGAAACAATAAGTCTCTGCTCAACATCAAGGTATGCACTTGGCTCATCAAGTAAAAATAATTCAACATCCTGCGCCAGACAATGAGCAATAGCAACTCGCTGTAGCTCCCCGCCAGACAATTCACTCATCTTTTTCATCAGAAGGGGTTTGATCTTCAACGGCCGCATGAGTTGAGCTTCAAATTTTTGAACATGAGTTCCCAAGAAACCCATTACCAATTCATCAGAACCTGTTTCTAAGTATTGAGGCTTGTAGCTCACCTTGATATTTTCCGTAATTTCTCCTTTCTTAACTTTCAAATCTTTGGCTAAAATCCTTACAAAACTAGTTTTTCCAATCCCATTCTCTCCTAGTATGCCTACCACATCTTCACTATAGATTATTCCCTTTTCAGCCTTAAGAGAAAACCGTCCCAGCGATGTGTCCAAGGCCCCCCATTTCACAATCGATTTATCCCTCTTCTTTTTGATTGCAGGTCTGTTGGAGAACTTAATACTCTTACTCCTAAACCGAACATTCTCTTCCTTAAGATATCCTCCTAAATAGACATTGATCGCACTCCTTGTGGCTTTTGGTTGACTGACAATACCATAAGCACCCTCTTCTCCATACATAATCTGAACCAAATCAGTCATATAATCTAGAATGATCAAATCGTGCTCAATCACAACCACAGCAGTATCCTCATTCGCCAATCCCCTGATAAATTTACTCACATTCAGCCGCTGCTTAATATCTAAAAAAGAGGAGGGTTCATCAAAAAAATAAACCTGGGCATCTTTCATCGCCGTAGCTGCTATCGCAACCCTTTGCAGCTCTCCTCCAGAGATCTTATCAACAGGAGTGTCTAAAACCTCTTTGAGATCCAATGCCTCTACCACACTATCAAATATTTTTTTCTCATCTACTTTCTTTAATAACGCTCCCACTTTTCCCTTCTGCGTTTTAGGTATCAAATCAACCTGCTGAGGCTTATATGCAGCTTTAATCTTTCCTTTACTTAACCCCTCAAAAAACTTCTGGGTTTCAGTCCCCTTAAAATAGGAAATTAATTCCTTGTAATCAACCTTTTTCTTCTCCAAATCCCCTAGATTCGGTTCCAAGACCCCTGCTAGAATCTGTATTGCAGTAGATTTTCCAATTCCATTTCTTCCTAAAACCCCAACAACCTT
>JASMFX010000122.1 GCA_030751555.1 Candidatus Woesearchaeota archaeon
TCTATTATCATAGTTCTTTCTATCTCGCTGATTACCATTGCTCCTGGAGGTACTAATCAAGGCCATCCTGCAACCCAACTTGATTTCGATGCAGTCGATCTCTACTTTGCAAACACTTATATTGGCATGGGCATCCCTCAGCCAACTGAAAAATTGGATGTTGACGGAAACCTTAAACTAACTGGTAACATTGATCTAGCAGGAAACATCAATGGCATAAAAACAATAACAAAGAGATGGAGTGGTTTAACAGGTTCAACCGACTTAGGCACACTCGCAGCCATACCAACTGACATAGAATTAGATAACTGCGGATCAGGATGCACCTTCACCTATACCATGCGTGGAAGCTGCGGCGCATGGGATGCTAATTCTTACGCCGGAACAATAGGTATCTGGAAAGGCTTTAATGGATACTGGGACCACCAAAATTGGCAAGATAGCGGTTCAGATATGATCACTTTCTACAATGCTGACGGACTTCTCACAGATAGGATCAAAGCTGCAGAAAGATGGTCCTACATTGACCAAGCAGATCATTCAGGTTTCATAATAGGCAACGAAGAGTGGGTTACTAATTGGCCTAATTCTGGAACACTCTTTATAAAATCCGGAAATTACTGGGATAACGACCCGAATAGTATCAAGATCATAAATTGGTGCCATCAAGGTTGGTGGAAATTAGAATACTATGAAGATATCTCAATAGTGTAACCTTAATCCTTCATAGTTCTCTGTAGAACAAGTAAATCATCAGTAGTTAGTTTCTCTTTCTTCTTTATCTTTTCCTGAACAATCTCTTCCTTGCTTTGCAATAACTTCTCTTCCTTGGCTTCCTTAGCCTTTCTGTCTTGTTTCTTGACAATGCCTAGTTTCTTGTGAATATCATGTAAAGCATGCAACTCCTCTTTAATCTCATCATTTTTCTCTTTGAATATCTTCTTCTGTTCCATAAAAGCCTTATTTGCCTCATCCTCTTTCTTTTTGATATCATCAACTTCCTTTGCGGTTCCTAAGATATCCTCATGCCTCTCCTGGCTCGTTGCAGCTGCACTTACAACCTTTTTGTGAAGCATTTCCGATTCTTTCCGTAGATCCCGAATCTCCTTTTTAACCTCTGCTATTTTCTTGCTAACCTCTTCCACCACTGTACAATCCTTTAATTTTTTCTTGAGATCTTTAACTTTTTTCATTAATCCCCTTTCTTTATCAAAAGACATTACATTGGTTTCAACAGTATACTCAATCTTCTGAATCTCCTTTTTTAACATAGTGGGATCATCATGGATCTTGTATTTCTTCAATAATTCATCCTTTTCATTATAGAATTCTTTTAATTTGTTTAATTTAGTCGTTATCTCCTTATTATGGGTATCTCTCTCTGTCTTGCGCTTCTTGACATTACCAGTCAATTGATCTCTCTTTGACTTGATATTTTTAATAGAAGAAATAAACTTTAAGATCTCTCTGGAGTAGCCTTCTCTTTTTTGAAAAGAAGCTTCTTTTAAATCATTGATCTCATCAAGTTTCTTTCTAAGCTCAGCTATCTTTTTTTGTTTTTCTTCAAGCTCTTTTTGAAGTGTATTCCTTTCAGCTTCCGAGATTTTTTTTGTAGATTCATCTACCTCGGTCTGTTCTAATTGTGTTGTCATAAGTATCCCAATACTTTAAAGCCATATTATCCGAACAAAGCTCCTAGTCCAGTAGCCGCTTGCTCTTCAGCCTTTTTCTTGTCTTCTTCAGAGTCTTTCTTTTCTTCTTTCTTGCCTTCAGCTTTTGCTTCGCCTTCAGCAGGAGCGCTTGCAACAGGTGCAGCAACAGTAGCAGCTTTTTCAACAGCTTCGTCAATATTTACACCATCAAGAGATGCAACCAAAGCCTTTACTCTGCCATCGTCTACTTGAACGCCTGCAGCCTCAAGTACTTTCTTTACACTTGCCTCTTCCACTTTTTGTCCTGCTTTGTGCAGCAACATAGCCGCATAGATATATTCCATTCTTTATACCTCCATGAAAATCATTTCCTTAGCGTACCTTTACGCATTAATTCTTCTGCCAAATTCTCAACCTCTTCTCTATCTACATTTCCCTCTTTTTCATTCTTAGGTTTTTCTTTTTCAGCCTCTTTTTTATCGTCAATCTTTTCCTTAGAATCATCAATATCATCTTTAACTTCCTTCAAAATCTCCTCAGCTTTCTCAACAGTAGCACTGCTCTGCTGCTGAGCCTGTTCAACAATCTTTTCAACCTTTTCCTCAGTCGAGGCAATCTCCTCTACCTTGTCATCCATTTTCTTAGCAGCCTGCTCTATCTTTTCAGCATCTTTACTCGCTTCCTCTCTGCCCTTCTTTTCCTCTTCCTTTTGAACATCAGCTTGCTGCTCCTTTTCTTCCTTTTTGACTTCTTCCTCAACCTTCTCTTCTTTCTGTTCCTCTGCTGCTTTCTCCTCTTGATCAGCTTTTTCCTTCATCTCTTCTTTCTGCTCTTCAGTAGGTTCCTGAGAACTTTCAGCTTTTTCTTCAGCTTGCTCTGGTTCTTTTTTGACTTCAGTATCATCAGGTTTTGGAGCCTCTTCTTTTTTCTCTTCTTGAGCAGGCTTTGGCTCTTCTTTCTTCTTTTCTTTCGGAGCTTCCTTTTTTGCAGATTCTTTCGGCGGCTCTTCTTTCTTTTCCTCTTTTGGAGCTTCCTTTTTCTCCTCAACAGGCTTTTCTTCCTTCTCAGCAGGTTCAACAGCCTTTTTAGCTCCAACTTCAATATTACCTGCCTCTTTCACAGCATTAGCCTGAGCCTCTGCTTTTGCAAGAATCTCATCTTTTACTAAATCTGCCATGATATTCGCCTCTAAAGCCACAGCCTTACTATCTCTAAATGCCTTTCCAAGCAAAATACCAATATTATCCTTCGTGGTATAACCAATCTCACAACTCAGATTAAGAGCCCACATGCCAGCATTACCAAGATCAGCCATAAACTTATCTTCGTCAATATCCAAAACATCCTTTTTCAGAAATTCGCCATTTTCATACACAGTTATTAAGTCTAAGCCAATCTCCATTGGTTTTATATCCAATCTTAAGAGCATAGAAGACAATTTGCCATCAATAACCTCGCCCTCTTTGCAGACAACAGCATCCTCAACAATAGTTACCTTTCCATTCTCTACCTTTGTTTTGAGCTTTAGCGCTCCTAATTCACTAATAACAGGCCCTGGTGGAAAAGGCGTAGGTCCTGCTTTGATCTCAATATCATGAGGCGCCTCTTGACCAGGCTTTGCAGGAGCCTCTGACTTGCTTGATTTTATAACCTTGTAAATTGCAAAAGGATTCTCATTAGTAAATATCAATGCAGGCATTCCCTTAAAATAATCCTGAATCTTTTCTAAGTTCTTCTTATTCTTTCCAGCTTCAGCCAAAGCTAGCTTCATAAGCCTTTTCTTTGCCATGAAGATCTCCATCTTCCCTCGTAGCTTTCTCTTCATCACCTGCAGCTGAGCTCCTGGAAGATTCTCCATGTTCAAGCAGCCAATGATATTATACTTATCACTAAGTTCAATCATCTTCTTTACAATCTCTTTCTTATAAGCTGCTACATGTGCCATCATGATTCACTCTTTTCTTCCGCTACTTTCTTCTCTTCCTTTTTTGCAGATTCTTTTGGTTGATCTTTTTTCTTATCCTTTTTAGGAGCTTTCTTTTTCTCCTTTTTTGGTTTTTCTTCAGCCTTTGACTTTTTCTTTTTTTCTGAAGAAGGTTTTGCATCTTCTTTCTTTTTTGCCTTCCCTTCCTCTTTAGGCTCTTCTTTCTGCTCAATCTCGACAATATTTCCTTTCTCATCTATCCTGAAAGGCTTGCCCATCGTAAGCTTGAGAATAATATGGTTCACATTGTGCTTTTCATTAGGCAAATTGTGGACCAATTGATCGTAAACAGTTTTAATGTTATCAGCAATCTCTTCATCTTTCATCTCCTCTGTCCCAACCGCAACTTGAACCATTGGCATGGTTTTTGCAATTACCTTCACTGTTTTTGTCAGTTTCTCAACAAGAGGCTTCAAATTAGCATTAGGAGGCACAACACAACCAGCCTTTGGATTTGGCATCTTTCCCTTTGGGCCTAACACCTTTCCAAATGAAGTAGCAACCTTTGGCATTATTGTTGCCTGCGCAATAAAGAAATCATGATCTGTAGCAAGTTTTTTAGTTAATTTCTTATCTTTTACATATTGGTCAAAATCATCAACATTAATAGCAGTCTCACAGTTTTCCTTGGCATTAGCCAATAACTCTGGCCCTACAAGTGCAGCAACCTTTACAGGTTTTCCTTTAGAATAATGAAGCGTTGCATAGAAATCCACTTGTTGATCAGCTTTCTTTAAATCAATGTCCTTGAAGGTAGCAATAAAGTCTATCGTCTGCTTAAATTTACGTTTAGAACTCTGTTCTCTAATCTTCCCCAAACTTTGAATTAAATGCTTTATCTCCATATTGCCCTCCTATCTTAGATAGATGACTTTGAATAACCCCATTTCTTATAAAAATTTATTCAAAGTCATCTCCAAAAACTTTGACAATTTTATTATTAATCAAAGTTTTTGATAGTGTAACGGGTAATACAACTAAGAAACTTGAAGCCCTTTATAAATGTTTTGGGGTGTTTAGTATAGAATCAGCAATAGTATCAACTAATAAATCTAAGGAGTATGATGCACTAACATATGATCTTGCTTATCCTTACGATGCACTCCATTGCCGCAACCTCTACAAAAAGTCTCTCTTTCCATTAAAATCTTAGTGCAATGCGGACATCGTGGTAAAAACTTTCTCATACCGCGTAAAAGCAACCAGGGGGTATATAAATCTTACCCTACTATATGTCAAAAACCACCCATCAAAGAGAGGTGACAAGCAAGGCTTTGCCTGGCCTACCTATTAATGCAGGGGTGGTTTTTGATCATGCTCAGAAATATACTATAATCACTAAAGAGATCAGGACTTCGTCCATAATAAAATAGGTTGATTGTATATTTCTGACATACCAAGAAAAACGAATTAAGTACCAAATATCCTAGGCAGCTGCAGCAAATCCAGTTCCAGCTATTTTTTTCTCTTCTTTAACCAAATACTGTTCAATATTAACCTCCTGACCTACAAGGTGTTGATCAAGATTATTGACTGCCTGATCAATCTTACTCGTTACCCCCAAAACCTTTCCAGCAAAAGCAGAAACATTACTATACAAATTAGCAACACCTTCAGAACCCAAATATTGTTTATTTTTCTGCAAATATCTAATTATCTTCTGAACCTGTTCTGCTGATATCTCTAGTCTTTTCTCTGGTTTGGGATGTTTGGCAAGGGATTTAACAGCCCTGCTTTCATGAATAAAATGATC
The DNA here is from genome assembly GCA_030751555.1 of Candidatus Woesearchaeota archaeon. Next base: position 5,390 of record JASMFX010000122.1, read on the forward strand.
TCTTAAACCTTTTGACTTCAAAAAATGAGGTTTAACAGCCTCCATGATCTCACCATAAGCTCGCCTAAAATCTGGCTCCATGGCCTTAGCTATGTGCTCAATACTATGTAGTAGGATCGAAACTCTTAATACATATTTATCATGTTCAAACGTTGTATGAAATTTTTTCTCCCATGCCTGCCAATATCTTACAGCCTCTTCTGCAATCTTGAGATAAATCCTCTCCTTAGCTTTTCTTCCCCAATTCTGCATCTCACCATCAAATTGTTTACCAATACCTGATACCCTTACTAAGAAATCCTTATCAACGTTAGTAGTATACTGATCAATCAATTTTTCCCCTGTTCTAATGAGCACCATCGCTTGAGTAGCTCTTTGAGCAAATTGAGCCAGCTCTCTTAGATGTTTACTATCCTCTGCAGAGGGCTTTTCACTCTTTGCAATATTTCTTATTCTCTCAGCCATCTCTCTGGCAGTGGCATAAACCTGATCCCTCGCACCTTTCAATTTTGGGTGATTACTAAGAGCTTTAAAAAACGTTTCCTCTGTTTTCATAACTTCCGCATTGTTCTCATAATTCTTAGCCTCGCTCATACTTTTAGGAATCTTAGCCTGGATATCCTCCCAGTAAGACCCAACAACCATCCCTGTAGCCTCAAGCCGAGCAAGACAATTATGAACCCTTAATCGATCATCAGAAAGATATTTTCGAAAAAAAACAGCTCTCCTCTTGTAGAAAAAACCCTCTTTCTCTAATTTAGCTCTCAATGCTACTGCCAATTCTCTAATCCTTGCAACAAACGATGCCTTCATAAAAATTTGCATATATTAATATCTGAAATCCCTCCATTTAAATCTTACGATTTAAAACCAAGAAAAATCATCTTGACATATCTATGAGAACATCAATCAACAATGTTTAATACCCTAAGGCTGCGTCCTTACCAACTCATGGTCTTTATCCTTTCTCTCTACTGTAGCACCACAAGCTCTGCAAAACTGTTCCCTCTCCATAAGAACCTTCTTGCACCTAGGACATCTTGGTAATATCTTCTTCATAGAACCCTATAATATTTTGATATTTAAAATGATTTCTATAAACTTTATAAAGATTAGAGTTCTTACCGAACAATCTCCTTCAACCTTGCAAAAACCCTTGGAGGGCTATTACACTCCTCTATCTGTACTCTTAAGGTAGTCCCCTTAGGCATACCCTCTAAACCAGATTCCTTATGCAATTGAGCATACCCATCATCTTGTAAAACTATCACCATATATTCCTGCCCAGGCAAGCTTACATCAATATAAGGAGCCTTTGATCTTTCTGCATTATGCTTGTTTTTCGCTGTTTTCCCAGCAACCGGTCCTTCTATCAAATCACCACTCCCCATTAATTGTCCTTGCTTTTCTTTTTGAGCTTCATATTCTGAAACAGTTAAATATCCCTCAACAGTTAAACATTCCCCAGTAACCTCTCTTGGAGATTGCCCATCCACATTTCCAGTAAGCAAATCATTACAACTCACTTTTCTAACGCTCATATCAGGCCTTTGATCTGCTCTTAATCTTCCTGTTGATAACCCTATTAATGTTTGTTCAACATAGCCATTAAGATCAACCCTATTAGCTTCTAAAAAAGGGATTAATCTTTCATAAGCACTGACCAGTATCCTACTATTATAATCAATACTAGAATTTGCTATCTCTTCTCCATTAAATAATAAAATCCCAAACTCACTCCTAGTTAAAAATCTTTCATTTGCCCTATCCCCTCGATCATAACCTGCAGAATGTAAAAGACGAAAACCCTGCTGATCATTAAACATGCTTCTTATCCCTTCTAAATAATAAGCAGCCATAAACCCAGGAACTTTACCACGCATCTCTGTTTCGTTAAAATTTGGCACAACCCTATCAAAAAGAGAATTGTAAAGATTACTATGTAAACGTATTTTTGGCTCAAGTGTATCAGGCCAGTGAATTTCTACTAATTGCTCACTATATCTTCTATTATCAAAACTTGCATGAACTACAGGTGAAAATGCCATAAAATAAGAAAATCCACTCAATTATTTAAACTTATCCTACCCAACAAACCTTTTCTCAGCCCTTGCATAGGGCAACGCAATCTCTCCAAAATCACAGAAACTACAAGTCCCATCTAGGTTTACCCAACCATCATCCTGATACCTAGAAAGTGCTTCAGGAATCTTTGCTTGCACATACACATGACCAGGAACAAACACAAACCTTGTCCGTATTCCAACAGCACCAAGAAGCGAAGCCAGTAAAATCGATGCGTCATCACAGTCCCCTCCCTTACTATGCAAACTCAGCCGAGCACTCTTCACATACTCAAAAGCAAGCGGATCTCCTACATAATCAAACTCATCTCTTACAAAAAAGAACAAAGCCTTTGCATGACAAACCCTTTGACCACTCTCACAAGCAGAACTTGCAATCCTGTCAGCAACCTGCTTAACAACAACATCGTTGGAATCAACTAATTCCAAGTATTGATAAATATTCCCCTCTCCAATAGTCTCATTCCCACCATCATTCCCATTGGGAATGACACTAACAACCTCCTGTAGAGAAGGAATATTAACAGGATTTGGATCAAGCGCAACCCCATAATAAGGCACAACCATCAACACAATAAGCAGTGCCATAAAAACACCCAAAATAAACAAGCTAGGCCGTTTATACCACTTATCCTTTACCTCTTCCAAATCCTCATCATGAAAATCATCTGGAATAACCTTTGTCATAAACCACTTAGGACATAGGATCTATAAATAGATTCCTAATATATTCCTCAAGATCTAAAAATTTATAAACACCTCATAATCTTCTTCTATCACATTGGCCAAAAGAAAGAAAGAATTACCAGATAATCCAGTTACACTAAAAGATCTAGAAGAAACTCCACAAGAAATAGCAAAACTGCAAGAAGATCCTGGAGAACCACTAGGAAGGGAGGTAGTCCTTAAGGTAATGCGT
>JASMFX010000123.1 GCA_030751555.1 Candidatus Woesearchaeota archaeon
GGAATGAATTTAAAGAAAATATAATAGAGTGGTGTGAACTTTCCAAGGGAAAATATAATTGCAAAAAGTGTTAGTCCAGCAATGAGCCATTTAAGATTATGTTTTGTTTTCCATAAACCTATTAATGCTAATATCAGCGGAATGAGGCCTAAAAAAATAGTGAGCTCCCAATAATTCATAGCTCCCCAGTATGTATGGGAGATAGGTGTTCCAAAAAAATGAGGGAGGGCAAGAGTTAGGAAATGTTGTGGTGGAAGAGAGAATTGTGAACTAAATTCATAATCAGGATCTGCTCTGGGGGATATCTTTGTGCCTTCTATAATGGGTAGTAAGTATACTGTGCATAATGCCAAGGCAAGCAACACTCCTAAAAGCATGTATGCGCATGATATAAGTTTTTTTGAGTTGCTTGGGTGGGTCATTATTACTCTTACAAGGAAGTAGGCAGCAACTACAGCTGTTGAGTATAGCACCATCTGTGGGTGAGTTGAGAGTATTTGTAGGGCCAAGGCTACGCTAAATGCAAGGATGTAGGTGGGTTTTCTTGTTTGTGCATAGCGTTCTGCAATCAAGAAGAGTAAGGGTGTATAAGCGATTCCTAGGAATACAGAATGGCCTGCAAAGAGGTGTGCTATTAATTTTGGGGTAAACATAAAAATAATAGCAGCGATAGCAGATGGATATTTTCTTAGCTCAATAGAGCGGCAAAAGAGATAGGTAAAAAATCCTGCTAGGAAAACATGCAGCATAATGAAGATATTGAATAACGTATCAGGCTTAAAGAAATAATGCAAAATATATGGGGGATAAAACATAAAGCTCTCAGGATCATTGATATAGGAAATGCCAGAGGCATACATTGGATTCCATAGAAGAAGGGTATTCTCCTGGGCTGCATCAAACTTCATTTTTTGCATTTGATAATGATAAAACACTATGTCTGATGCTTCTGAATAGATCATTTCATTTGGATTAATGATAAATTGCAAAAAGAAAATAACGGTTAAGATTAGCAAGATGAGGCTTATGAATTTTAATCCCTTTCTTTCTATCATTTTATCATTTTAGAAGTTGCTCATAGATTTTTAGGGTAGCAGATGCAACACTTTCCCAATTAGCTAGTTTTCTGTAGTTTTTGATATTGTCTTTATAGAATGAAAAGTTATTTTGAATATCTTTAATCCCCTTGACTATCTCTTCTGCGTTTTCAGGTTTGATTACTTTGCCTAGTTTATATGTTTCTGGAATCTCCCAGACAGCTCCTACCTTAGTAACTACAACAGGCATTGTGTATGAGATGGCATCATGAATCACTGCAGAGGTATATGGTCCCCAGAGGTAGGGCAGGACGAGCATTGATGCTTTTCGGTAGTAGATGTCTTTGGCCTCTTCTGAAATCCAACCAAAATCTGTAATGACGTTTTTTAAGTCAAGTTCCTTGATTTTAGTATTAAGCTCATCCCCATAGGTTTTTTCTACGGGTCTGCCTGCTATGACCAAGGAATGATCTGGTAGTGATTTCATTGCTTCTAAAAGATAAGGATGCCCTTTTTCTATGGATACAATGCCAAAGCTGAGAAGAAATTTATTGTTTTTTGGGTTATAATCTAGAAGATGGACTCCCATGAACATATGTTCCACATTAGTAAATCCCTTTTCTGTGAGGTATTTTTTGGTTAGGGGACTATGTACCAACACCTTATTGGCTTTTTTTAGGATCTGTCTCTCAATGATTCGAAGAATTTTATTTTTTATGCCTTTTTTATCATATTGCACCTCATGGAAGGTTACTACTGTAGGTATATCTAAGGAGAGGAGGCGTACAAAATTCTGGTTTAGGAACTTTGTCCCATAATAAGGAGGGATATATTGGCAATGGAGCAGGTCAACTTGCTCTTTTTCAATGATTTTTTTTACTTGTTCTTTAAGGGTAAAATCATGAAAATTGAGTTGGTAGTCTGCTTTTGATTTCAAAGTGCCAATTGTGATAACATCTGCTTTTTTCTTAAGCTTTTCATATAGGTTACTACAATAGATTCCAATACCACACTCTTCTGGTGGGAATTTAGACATTAGTGCTATTTTCATACCTTCTGATAAATGCGTAATATATATAAAGATAATGGAATTCAACTCTAGCAGGGGTATAGTATTTCATAAAGATGGATTATAAAATCGAGAATATTGAAGAGAGAGGAGAGAGGCCAGAGCAGGTTTTAAGCTGTTTACGCAAGAGTGATCTTGGTGATGAGGGAGAATTTGGTCAGATTTATGTGATTCATATTAAACCTGGAGCTGTTAAGGGCAATCATTATCATGCTAAAAAGCGTGAGTGGCTAGTATGTCTTCAGGGAAAAGTGGAAGTTACCTTAAAAGATCGTGAGTCTGGAGAAGAAAAGGTAGAGGTTCTGGATGCGGATGATTCTGAGGTTAAAAGACTCTACATTCCTCCTGGATTAGCGCATTGCGTGGAAGCAAAGAGTCCTGCGATTCTTTTGGAGTATTCTTCTACTGAATTTAATCCTGAGGATGATGATTATATCAAGTTCAATATAAAATGAAAGATTTTATTCCT
>JASMFX010000124.1 GCA_030751555.1 Candidatus Woesearchaeota archaeon
GAATCCACGATCATTTTCAAAAGAATTTGCAAGAGGATTTTCTGAAGGAGATAAAGGGTACACAGATGAGCAAAGAAGAGATATTGCAGTCAGATATATTGAAGGAGTACAACAGCTTTTAGAAAATGAATTTAATCCTGATCAAAGACTTAGAGATGAAAGAGTAGTTCATGGATTACATACAATAGTCAATAAACTTGCAGCCTAAACCAACTCACCAACCCTACAAAGATCCTTAACAGTAACGTGAGCACCTATTTTCTTTAGATAATTTCTTTTTTTCTTCTCCTTAGCTAAACCTACACTCTTAACTTTATGTTGCTTACTCACCAAAATATCATTAGGACTATCTCCTACATACATTAACTCACTAGCATCAACATGATGCTTCTTCAAAACATGTTTAATATTATCAAATTTAGAAATAGGACCTCCTAATATTTCATCAAAATAACCAGAAATCCCACAATGTTTTGCCAACTTCTTAACATCAGTCTGTTTCTCTATGGAAACAATAAACATAAACTTCATTTTCCGTTTTAATTTCTTCAAATCAGAAACACATCCCATCAAAGGACAACTCTTCATGGCATTAAAATAATGTTTACTAAAAGAAGAATGTAATTTCTTCAACTCCAAAACAGAAACCTTACGACCAATCAACTTAGGAACCATCTTCCTAAATTTATCATCACGACTCACACCACGCAAACTAATATAACATTTCTTAACACCTTTAGAAACACCAAACACATCAGAAAAAGTTGCAACCATAACTTTTTCTTTCTCTTTCTCACTAACAATTAAAGTTCCATCAAAATCAAAACCAATTGCTTTAATCATTTCCTCTTTAGAACCTTCTCTACAGCTGCAATAATATCAACGGCCTGTAAGCCATACTTCTCCATAAGCTCAACAGCCCCACCTGATTCACCAAAAGTATTCTGCACTCCAACAAACTCCATAGGAACAGGACACCCATTAGCAACAGCTTCAGCAACAGCACTTCCCATACCACCTTGCACCTGATGTTCTTCAGCGGTAACTATAGCTCCAGTTTTCTTAGCTACCTCAACCAATGTTTTCTCATCAATCGGCTTAATTGTATGATTATTCACCACCATGGCGCTAATCCCTTTCTTCTCCAACTCTTCAGCAGCCAAAAGTGCTTCATACACCATTACACCACAAGCAACAATAGCAACATCTTTCCCATCTCTATAAATATCAGCCTTCCCAACAGTAAAAGGAGTCTTGTCAGTTGTAAAATTAGGAAATTTATCACGACCAATTCTAAGATAGACAGGTCCACTAATATCTACAGAAGCAAGTGTTGCCTTAAACGCCTGAGAACTATCAGCAGGAACCAACACCGTCAAATTTGGTAAAACACGAGTAATAGCAATATCTTCTAAAGCTTGATGCGTAGCTCCATCAGGACCTACTGAAATACCAGCATGAGCTCCAATAATCTTCACATTAGCATCACCATAACATACACTCACACGTAACTGATCCCAATTACGACCAGGACTAAAGACTGCATAAGAAGAAACAAAAGGAATTTTACCTTCAAGAGCCATTCCTGCCCCAATTCCCATCATATTTTGTTCTTGTACTCCAACTTGAACATACCTTTTTGGGAACTTCTCTTTAAACCATCCAATCCGTGTGCTATCAGTTAAATCACAACAAAGAGCTACCACATTTTTGTTTGTCTTCCCCAATTCAACGAGACCCTTTCCCATTCCATCCCTTGTAGGAACATTTTCAGCCTTAGACAAATCTTTAATTAAATGCATCAGCACTCACACCCTTTCACTTGTTTTCCACAACCTTTGCATTGAACATTCTCCAACTTCTTCTGCTCTCTACCCAGCTCGTCAAGCGCCTTTTTAGCTTGCTCTTCATCAGGGGGCATACCATGCCAATGATAGTCTCCTTCCATAAAACTCACTCCTTTTCCTGGAACAGTATTACACATAATCAGAGTCGGCTTTCCTTTAATCTTGGCAGCTTCAGCAAAAGCATCCAAAACTTCTTCCATATCATTCGCATCAATCTCAATAACATGCCATCCAAAACTCTCAAATTTCTTATCTAAAGGATCAAGAGGCATAACATCTCTAGTATCTCCATCAATCTGAATATAATTTCTGTCTAAAAAACCAACCAGATTATCCAATTTATATTTAGCAGCAAAAAGAAATGCTTCCCAAGCTTGTCCTTCATTAATCTCTCCATCGCCCATGCTAACATACACAGTATGCTTCTTTCCGTCCATCTTAGCAGAAAGTGCAGCACCACAGGCCATACTAATCCCTTGTCCTAAAGGCCCAGCAGGATTCTCTATACCAGGTGCTCCATGTTTATGAGGATGTCCTTGCAACCTACTTCCAAGATGTCTTAAAGTCTTCAACTCATTCACCGGAAAATAACCTCGAACAGCAAGAGTTGCATACAACACAGGACAAATATGTCCATTACTAATAATCATTCTATCTCTTTTATCACTCCAAGGATCTCCTGGAAATGTTTTCATCACAGAAAAATACAATGCTGTATACACATCTGTCATACCCAATGGCCCAGCACTATGTCCACTCTTTGCACTTAGTAAAGATTTAATTATTTCTTGACGAATAGAATTAGCAATAAGATTCAACTTGTGCACACTCGTCTTCCCTTTTTGCATACCTTAATCTACACTACAATACTTATAAAAGTTGTGTAAGAAAAATCAAAAAATATTTTGACACCTACAACCAAATCAATCCAACCACTCCGGCAACAAATAAATAAATCAAACAAGGAATAATAGTCATTTTCAAAATACTCATTTCTTTATGATATAATTTAACAGTAGCTTGTGCAGCGATAATATTTGTCAAAGCAATCATATTCCCTACTCCAGCACCAACTAATTGCAAAGCCAAAATCTTAGAAGTATTCAACCCCAAATTGGTTGCAGCTAAAAACTGAAATTTACCAAAAAGAAGTGTACTCACTGTTGCACTCCCGGCAATAAATGCTCCAAAAGCTCCAATAAAAGGAGAAATAAAAGGAAGAAGAGAAGTCTCAGCCAACCCAGCAATAATTGAAATCATACTCCCTCCACCAACACTGTTCATCCCACTATTCACCATCAACTGTACAAATCCAACGGTAAATGCAATAGCAATAAACGGTTTATGCATAATGGTACTGGCCTCTTCACAAGCATCCACACAAATATGATGCTCTTTATACAATAAATTAACAATCAACACAGTTAAAATAAACATAATTCCTGGATTATACAAACTAAACATATGACTTAATCCCTCACCCAGAGGAATACGAAAACTAGAAAGTAAATACTTCCCTCCTATCAAAAATCCAGACAATAAGAGATAAGGAAATCCTGCCTTCAAAAGGGTATGCTCAGCTTTCAACTTAACTTTTTTCCTACCAAAGTGCAACTCTTTCTTAGGTACCAAAAAGCCCTTACGTGTGGTCAAACTAACAACTACTAACCCAACCAATCCCCCTAAAAGAGAAGGAAACTCAGGACCTAAGAAAGAAAAAATATAGTGAGGAATTGTAAAAGCAGCCCCTGTATACAAAGCAAACGGCAACGCAGGCATAATATGTTTCCACTTTTTCTCGTGTGTACACAACACAACAAGAATCAACACAGGAACCATCAAACCTAAAAACATGTTGAGCCAAGCACTCATTTGAGGGATTTGCCCAATCTCCAATCCGCTCAGTCCAATTCTAATCGGAGTCCCAACAGCACCGAACACAACACTAGTACTATCAGCAATTAATGCAATAGCAACAGCTTCCAAAGCAGGAAAACCAATGCCCACTAATAATGGAGCAACAATAGCTGCTGGCGTTCCAAAACCTGCACTTCCTTCAATAAAACTTCCAAATAACCATGCTATGATAATAGCCTGCAATCTTCTATCTCCCGTTATTCGAGAAAGATAATATTCAATACTAACCAACAATCCAGTTTTCTTCAAAAACTCCAAAAAGAATATTGCACCAAATATAATCAACAGAATATCAATACCTACTAACAACCCTTTAAGACTAGAAGCAACTACGGCAGAAGGCATCATCTTCCAGACAAACAACACAATACCTAATGTATACACATAGGTAAGAGGTGCTGCAGTAGTTAACGGTTTCTTAAACAACAATAACACTACAACTAAAAGAACAGGACTCAAAGCTAGCAATAAATTGATCATACATCATTCTGCAGAAATACAATATAAAAAGTTAGTTATTTATACTACTCTACCAAAATAAAGAGTATGAAAATCCCTTACATCACAAAACAACAAATGACTGAAGTAGATAGACTCATGATTGAAAAATACAAAATCTCAGTTACACAAATGATGGAAATTGCTGGATTTAACACAGCTGTCCTCACAAAACGTCTGCTAGCAACCTCAAAAACTACAAGCATAAAAAACAAATCCATCCTCATCCTTGCAGGAAAAGGAAATAATGGAGGAGAT
>JASMFX010000125.1 GCA_030751555.1 Candidatus Woesearchaeota archaeon
TTCTTAGGACCATTTTGTGGCCGTAGAAATAGGATACTACGTTTATTCCTAATGAGAAGATGATTGCTACTGTTAAGCCACCTTGTCCCCAGAGTGAACCGATCCATAGGAGAAGTCCTGTCATTAGGGCGAGAAGCATTGCTGTTTTGAATTGATTGATAATTGACATGAAATGAGGAAAGGAGAGTGTTCTTTTTATAGGTTATGCAATTGGTCTCATTGTATGCATGGGTAAAAATGCTTATAAAGTTTTGATACTTACCCCAATATATGATTGATCTCTCGACTAAACTTCTTTATTATAAGCGTGCAGATATTCAGCAAGCTATTCTTGAGTGCGCAAAGGACAAAGAGGTGAGTATTCGGTTTGGAGATAAAGGATTTGGTAAACGTCCTGATATTTTGAAGTATCCTTCAGAGATTGTGGAGCTTGTAATGCAAGGTGCTACCAGTTTTCATTGTTCAGAGGAGTTGTGGAAGAATGTAATGCACATTAATTCTGAGCTTAAGAGGGGTGAATTAGACACACTTCGAAAAGGGTGGGATTTAGTTTTAGATATCGATTGTCAGAATTTAGACATTAGTGGAATTGCTGCAGATTTATTAGTAAAAGCATTACGTCACCATGGTATACAATCTGTGAGTTGTAAGTTTTCTGGTAATCACGGATTTCATATTGCTGTTCCCTTTGAAGCATTTCCGGAGACGGTTGAAGGGGTAGAGACTCGAACCTTATTTCCAGAAGGTCCTCGTAAGATTGCAGGATTCTTGGGGCATATGATTCAAGATCATTTGCGGAAAATATTATTGGAGAAATATAGTGTTGAAGATTTGGTGGAGATTAGTGAACGGAAGAAAGAAGAGGTTATCGTCGGAGGGGTGCTAGATCCCTTTAAAGTTGTTGATATTGACACCGTGTTAATTGCTTCTCGACATTTGTATAGGATGCCCTATAGTTTTAATGAAAAATCAGGATTGGTGAGTATACCGATTCATCCTGATCGGGTTTTGCAATTTAATAAGGCAATAGCTACTGCTAAGAATGCTAAAGTGAGTAAATTTATTTTTTTGGATCGGGAGTCTGTAGTTCCTGGAGAGGGTGCTAAGTTAATTCGTGAGGCGATTGACTTTCATCTTAAGGAAGAGATAGTTGAAGCTCTCAATGAGAAAGAGGTTCAATTTGAGGAGATTGCTGAGAAAGTTCCCCAGGAAATGTTTCCACCTTGTATTAAGATTATTGAAAAAGGAATGCAAGATGGTAAGAAAAGAGCTGTTTTTATTTTGATTAATTTTTTGACTCGGGTGGGATGGAGTTATGATGATATAGAAGAGTACTTGAAAAAATGGAATGCTAACAACTTAGAGCCGTTACGAGAAGTGAATCTTTTGGGACAAGTTCGGTATCATAAACAGAAGCAGAAAAAAGTCTTACCTCCTAATTGTGATAATCAAAATTATTATACTGGGTTGGGATGTTGTAAGCCTGATGGGTTATGTAAACGGATAAAGAATCCTGTTACGTATGTTCGTCGTAGGGTGGAAGCTAAAGCTGATGAGCCTAAGCCCAGGGTTAAGAAAACTGATGACAAAAAGCAGGTTTCTAAAGTTAGCAATAAGGAAAAAGGATCTGATTCTACAAAATCTCCCATAAATTAGTATATTATACCCCTTTAGTTTAAGAGAAACATTTATAAACACCCTCTGAATCCCTTATACTCTCACTAAGTGAGAAATATGGTACATATTGTGCATATTTAAGGTATTTAATGACATTAAATACGGGTTAATCAATGAGCCTGAAAAGGGACACTTTTCAGTACAGTTGAGTTAGAAATTCATACTGTGTTCTCTGTGTCTCATGTAAAGGTTTTTTACCTAGGTAACTGGTAATTGTAGAGGTAGTAGATTCAATGCCAACAAAGAAAAATCCAAGATCCGGAAGTATGCAATTTTGGCCTCGTAAGAGAGCTAAACGAACTTTTGCTAGAGTGCGGACTTATCCTAAGAGAGTTGTTAAAGATGATAAAGATGTTAAAGTGCTGGGTTTTGCAGGCTATAAGGCAGGTATGACTCACGTTGTTGTTAAAGATAACAAAGCAACTAGCAAAACTAAGGGGCAAGATATTAT
>JASMFX010000126.1 GCA_030751555.1 Candidatus Woesearchaeota archaeon
ATAGATCCAATCAAAGCCCTGGTCTGCAGTATGTCTTTGAACAATTGTTTCATCCTCATTAGGATCTGTATCAATCGAGATATGAACAATACTATCATCCCCTCCAGCACGCATAGTCTTAAACACATTCTGCTGCTTTGTGCAGACAGGACACCATACTGCAAAACTCTCAAGAAGTATTTTCTTACCAGCAAAGTCACGTATTTGAAAAGTCCCGCCGGAATTAATATCTTTAAAGACAGCATCTCTCCAGTCATCTTTTGTTACAACTGGTGCAGCTTCTACATTACTTTCAGCAGCAACCTCTCCCACTGTTACAGCAGGAGGACTTACATTGCTCTCTTGCACTGCAGAGCATCCCAATAAGAATAAAATAATTAATGATCCAATAATATTGATTGTTTTCATTTTTTGCACCTCATAAATATTATCATTTTATAGTTTTTTTGAGCTGCTGCTCCTGCCCACGGCAGGGTTCTATTTTCTCCCCCTTACCCTGGTACGGGGGAGAAAATAGAAGGCAACTTTGTTGCCCAGGAGCCACAGTTTTCACGATTATTATCTCCTATCCCTAAACAAACCCTTCCTCCAACAAATCACTCCATTTTTTCTTCCCAATCACAACCATTGCTTCTTTAAACGTAATAATCGGCTTTTTATACTTTCCGTAATCATCAACCGCAATCCTGGGGCATGCCAACTCGATAAAACCCTCAACATTGTAAAAATTGTAGATCTTATCCGGCGTCATCTCCCTCATCGTAATAATAATAACCTCTTTGCCTTGCTTCTCCAGAGCTTTTTTCAGCCCATCTGGCTTTCCAAACCTCTGTCCTGGCTTTAATCCTACAATAATCCCTACTTTTTTAGCATCTTTAAAGCGTGCAATACTAGCTGCTCGCTGTTTCATGGACTTTCTCCTTAGCTCATCCATATCTTCGACTTTGTTATTGTAGGCATCCAGCAACAAAACCTCCTTGTCAGGCAGTGCAAGCGCAGCTCCTAAGCCATGGAATTGGTTTCCCACAACAAGAACCACATCTACCTTATTCTTTACTGACTTTAATCCAGAGTATTCACAGCCAATAACATGGCCTGAAGTGAATGCATACCCTTTTGCTCCCGGAATATAAACATCTTTGCCTTGTTTATCAAAATAATTCCTTAACTCATCTAGTTTACCAACATGCTGAATTGCGCTTACCAACCCAATGCTTTTTTTATCCTTTAAATGAGAAAGTGATTTTTTCGCAAGAGGTAATAACTTTACTTTATCCTCAACATCAACATAAAAAACAGGAAAATTCACCTTAAAGAAAGGAGCATGCCCAAAATGAACAATAAGATCTGCACCAACCTGTCTGGCCTCTGCGCTGTCAATATCACAACCACCCCAGCAAGTCTCACCAGAAACAATACAATCTACATGAGCCTTAGCCTCAATTGTCTTGCTAATCCCTAGAGCATCCTGTTTAATTCCCTCAGGAAATTGGAGTAAAACTACATTAGCCTTTTTCTTCTTAATCTCTTTTACAACTTTTTCAATTTCGAAGTTAAAACGTTTCATCTTTTCAACCTAAAGAACAACCTCAAGAATCCCATCGCCCTAGTAGTAAGCTTCTCCCCTAACATCTTAGCAATAACCTTCTTATTCACACGACTCATTGTGGGATAAGGAAAGATTCTCTCAAATATCTTAGAAGCAGGAATTTTCAATGTCATTGCCTGAACTAACTCTCCCATTAACTCGCCAGCATTCTTAGCTAACATTGTTCCACCAACAATATTGCCTTTTGAAATAAACAGTTTAAGTTTTCCTTTGGTGTAGCCTTCAGCAATAGCCCTGTCAACGTCACCAATTTCCTGCTCAATAACACGATATTTTACACCCTCCTCTTTCAAAACACTCTCTTGCATTCCAAAACTAGCTAGCTCAGGATCTGTGTAGGTAACCCATGCCACCCTTTTTCTGTCTGTACTTTTCTTAAACACATTTAGCATATTGTTTATCACAATTGATGCCTGGTATTCAGCCCAGTGGGTAAACATAAAGTCTCCTGCAACATCTCCACAGACAAAAACCCTCTTATTTGTTGTCCTCAAATACTTATCTACAACAATCTTTTTATCCTCTACTTTTACTCCAGCTTTCTCCAGAGCAAGTCCTTCAATATTTAACCTTCTCCCAATTGCAATTAGCACTTTGTCAAACTGAATCTTTACCTCAGACCCAACATTCTTCCTGGTTTCAGGGTCAAACTTACTCACTATCAATGTATTTTTCCCTTCAAACCTTACAGGATTGTAACCAATCATTAATTTTGCACCATCCTGCTTTAAAACCTCACAAACCATATGCCCCATTTCCTGATCCTCTTTTGGCAAAACATGAGTATTCCTCTCAACTACTGTAACACCTGCACCTAACCTTGTATAGGCATGTGCAATCTCAATCCCGATAGGGCCGCCTCCAACAACAAGAAAATTTTTAGGAAGATCAGTATTCTTAAAAATAGTTTCATTGGTAAAATAATCCACATCATCTACCCCTTCAATCGGTGGAGTAAACGGTCTTGAACCTGTTGCTATCACAATTTTCTTAGCAGAAAACTCCTTTCCATTCACCTCAATACTGTTCTTTCCAGTGAATCTAGGGCTACCCATCTCAACAGCAATCCCTTTTTTTCTAAAATACTCAGGACTCTCATGTTCTCTAATAACATCCTGCCTTTTTTTGATAGTATCTGCAACAACCTTGAGATTCACCTTTCCAGCCAACTTAACACCTAACTTTTCAGCATTCTTGGCAGCATGCACCTCTTTTGCAAG
>JASMFX010000127.1 GCA_030751555.1 Candidatus Woesearchaeota archaeon
AAATAGGATTTGCAGCATCAGAGTGTATCCTTCGCCCCATTTCGTTAGGTGCTTCTTTTTGTAAAAGTGCTAATGACTTAACAGAATCATCTAAATTCTGTGTTGAAATATATTGAGAAATTCTTTGACCGATAACTGCAATACGATCACCGTCTTTTGGAATGGCTTGTTCTATATCTGCCAAATCAGTTTTACCAGTTATCTTTGTATAAAGAGGCCCTATCTCATCCACCGGAGGAGTAATGGGTTGCACCGTTTGAACTTGCTTCACAGTTTGAGTTCCTGTTTGAGTAGTTTGTTTATCATCTTTTTCAGTCTTATCTGGTTTTGCAGTTTCAGGCTGTTGTAAAGGTTGTTTCTCAGTCTTATCTGGTTCTACAGGCTGAGTTTCAGGTTGAGTTACAGGTTGCGTTTTTTGCCCTTCATCACTGGTTTTTTGATCTCCAGGAACTTCAGGTGCATGATAAGGAGTTTCAAGTTCAACAGTTGTTGTTGTATCAGGCCTATAATGCCTCCATGTAAGACCCACAGCAAGTATTGCAGCAGGTACTGTAACATACCATTGTTTTAAGTGATATAAAATTCCAGAATTTTTTGATCTTGTACTTCCAACTCGTCTCCTTTGCGATATAGTCTCCATTTTTAAAACGCCTCCCAATAATGATATTAGGTGGGTAATTTAAGAACACTTATAAAACTTTCTATATGTTACTATTGAAAAATAAAAACAAAATAAAGATCGAAAGATATTGAATTCTGCTCCAGAAACTTAATAAATCACCAAGTTTCCCTTACATCTATGATAACAATTATAGGTGCAGGTCATGCAGGTTGCTATGCAGGCAATTTATTAGCCAAAAAAGGGTATAAAGTCAATATCTGGGAAAAAAACCCTGTTATTGGAAAACCAATGCAATGCACTGGGATAGTCACCAGAGACATTGATGATCTCATAAAATTGCCCAAAAAGATTATCCATACCACAATACACCATGCAAGAATCCATGCTCCTAACAAAAAATACATCAAAGTAAAGCTCAAGAATGGCAATTATATCCTAAAAAGAACTAAATTTGTCCAATACATGGCCGAACTTGCCGAAAGCCAAGGAGTAAAGATCCTTACCAAAAAGAAATACCCCTCAAATTCACCTCTGAGATCCAATCAGATAATTGATGCTAGCGGTCCGCTAGCCAGACCTTCACACCACATTAACAAAAGAAAACGGATCTATCTGGAAGCCCCTCAGATATTGGCAGAGTATGATAATGATAATATTATTGATATGTATACCAACATAGGAACCTTTGCCTGGGTAACACCAGTAACAAAGAACACAGCCTTAATTGGATTATTAGCCTATAAGAACTCACTAAAACTAATGAAAAAATACCTCGAAAGGCTAAATGTCAAGAAATCACATATCCTGGAGCGCAATGGAGGCTTAGTCCCTGTATTTGATCCCTGGATAAAAACGCAGCTAAAAAACCACTATCTGCTGGGCGATGCTGCTACCCAGGTAAAAGCCACAACAGCTGGAGGCATTATCCAGGGCATGATAGCAGCAGAAGCATTAACAGACTCAATTACAAATAAAAAGAACTATGATATTGAATGGAGAAAAAAGCTTTTCTTCGATTTGTTTCTTCATCTTAAAGCCCATCGCATGATGGAAAAAATGAAAGAAAGAGATTGGAATAAACTTGTCCAACTATTTTCACAGGAAAAACTCAAGTCTGTTTTGGAAACCCATAACCGGGAAAAAATTTCCAAATTCTTATTTCAATTGCCATTCAAAGAGCCAAAATTGCTTAGCTTTCTGAAGTTCTTACTTTAATTTTCCAAAACCACAAGATTCTTAAACTATTTGATGTTCCATCCCCTAATCGGTGGTAGTGATATGCAAGAAAAAAATCCTGAAGATGATGATTTCGACATAGATTTCTCATGGATAAAAAAACTTTTTAGAAAAAAAACAAAGCAAAGAGCTGAAGAACTAGAGAAAAAAGCAGAACAGGTCAAAGATAAAATTGGGGAGAGAAAAAAGGAATCTCCTGATTCAAAGGATGAACTCGACAGAGAAGAAGCTAAAATCGAAAAAGCAGAAAAATCCACACAAAAAATTGAGAAAAAAGCTGAGCAAGCAGACATGGCCACTGAAAAAGTAGAAAAAACCCTGGATAAGCAGGAAGAAATCATTGACGATGTTGAAGAAGAAGTAGAGGAAGAAATTGATTGGAGCAAGGTTAAGGATAGTGTCAAATCAGTCTGGAGCAAAGGCAAAACAGCTCTTTCAAAAAGTGAGTCAGAAGAAGAGGATATTAAAGTAGACTGGAACAGAGCAGGACAGCTATTGAAAAAGTATAATGTTCTATTGATCATACTCATTCCCTTGATTGTCTCTATTTATTTGAGAAGCATGCCAGTAAGCTTGCCGTCAACAGACAGTTGGGCTGAACAATCAGTTGATAATGTTGTGATAAGCCAGATTAAGAATAATATCAACCAACAATATCCCAATCTTCCAGATGCTAACAAGGATCAGTTAGTGAACGAGGAATATAAGAAGTTTAGAGAGCAAAATAGAGATCAGTATGATTCTCAAGTAAGAGGAACCTCTGACTTCTTTAAGTCAAGATTACGTGATGACAATGATCAAACCTACTTGATCGCTATTGATCCATGGTTTTGGTACAGGCATGCACGTAATATCATCAACAATGGACATCCTGGTGATGAGATAAAAGATGGTACCCAATGGGACAACCATATGTTAGCTCCTATAGGAAGAGCAGTTCCTGCTGATAAGTTTCATGCCTACCTTGGCGCCTACAGCTACAAAATATTTAGAATTTTCAACAAGGATCTTGAATTACTCACGGTCATGTTTCTACTCCCTATGATCATAACAGTACTGGGAGTTATCCCAGCATTTTTCATTGCAAGACGCTATGGGGGTAATTTCGGAGGATTAATAGCGGGGCTTATCGTAGCACTCCACCCCAACGTCATGACAAGAACAACAGCAGGATTCTCTGACACTGACGGATATAATGTTTTATTTCCTCTCCTCATAGCATGGCTATTTATAAGCGCATTAGAGAGCAAAGATCGAAAGCAGCTTTTAATCTACACAATTTTAGCAGGTTTTGCTACTGGCCTTTACAGCTTTGCCTGGAGCGGTTGGTGGCACATTTTTGATTTCCTCATAATTGCATCTGTATGTTTTCTGATCTATTTGCTCTTTATCAACAGAACCACCCTAAAGACCAACCTGCTTGGAATCCTAAAAAACTCAAATATTAAAAGAACACTAAGCATCCTTGTGTTATTCATTTTGGTGACAGGTATCTCTGTAACACTTTTTACAAATTTCTACAATTTTAAAAGTGGTTTTATCTCACCCTTCGGATTTACACTGATAAAATCCGTAGGGGTTGAAAGTGCATATCCTAACGTGTTTACCACAGTTGCAGAGCAGAATGAAGTTGACCTACCAGGCATTGTAAATCAACTAGGTGGAAAGTTTCTCTTCTTTGCCGCGTTGTTAGGAATCATGATATCCCTCTGGTCAAAAAATAATAAGCGTTTACATGAGATTCTCTTCCTCTCAGGCTCAGCACTCTACTATCTTATTGGTATTAATTACATAACAACTGATCCAAAGCTGTTTGTCTTAATGATTGCCCTGCCAATTGCAGCAAAAATTTTATGGGCAATGTATAACAAAGACACAACAATCGATATCAAGTATTCAATAATCCTTATTATCTGGCTTATTGCAACAGTCTATGCATCCACTAAAGGAATACGATGGATCTTATTAGGTGTTGCTCCTTTAGCCATCGCAGTAGGCATTACTTTTGGCACTGCCCTGAAATCAGGAATAAGATACATGCATAAGGAATTCAATATCCATAAAATCATCACAAGTATTGTCCTCATTGTAGCAATGCTCCTGCTTATCGGCATCGCACCACTCCCCCCATTCTGCAAATATGGACTTTGTGAATCTGGAAGAAATGTTGCTTTCCATGAAGTGCCTAGCATGAATGATGCATGGTATAATTCATTAGATAGGATTAACAAGGAAGCTGCTCCCGATGCTATTATTAACTCATGGTGGGATTTTGGACACTGGTTCAAAGCCATAGGAGATAGGGCTGTGACCTTTGACGGCACAACACAGAACACGCCAATGGCTCACTTTGTAGGCCATGCCTTGTTAACTAGTAATGAACCTCTGGCAGTAGGAACATTAAGAATGCTGGATTGTGCCTCAGATCAAGCTGCTAGTTTTTTAGAAACCAAATTAGGAAGAACCTACAAAGCGATTGAGTTGCTGAGAGAGGTAAATGTTGTTGATAGAAAAGGAGCTATTGAAATCTATAAAGAAGCTGGCCTCTCAGAATCTGAAGTAGATGAAGTCATTGAATTAACGCATTGCACTCCTCCTGAGAACTATTTCATCACATCCCAGGATATGATAGGAAAATCTGGGGTATGGGGGCATTTTGGTATCTGGAATTTTAAAAGAGCAACAATGTATAATCTTGTATATGGTGCAGAAAAAGAAGAGAGCATTGAATTGCTCAAAACCGAGTTCAATATGACTGATCAAGACGCACAGAGCATGTATTTTGAGATACAAACAGTTGATCCTGATAGAGACGCAAATACCTGGATAGCGCCATGGCCAAGCTATGCTTCAGGAGTAGACACCTGTCAAACTAGAGAGGGCAATACCCTAACCTGTGTCAATAACTTTAAGATTAACATTGAAACAGGAGAAGCAGAAGTGCAAACAGCAGAAGGAACAAAACATCCAAGAAGAGTATCAGTAATCACCAAAGAAGGTTTAATAACAAAAGAATATCCAGAGAACTATGTCACCCTAAACAATGGAAGACCTATTGGCCTGGCTGTCTTTCCGCAAGATACAGAAGGAGACTCATATGCTACTTTATTTATGGACTATGAATTAGTAGGAGGCATGTTCAGTAGCTTATACTTTATGGATGGACATGGCCTTAATTGCTTTGATAAATTCGAGGACCAAAGAAGCAGTTTTGGAACAAGGATTATTATATGGAATGTTGATTGGGATTGTAACCAAAACAGGTTAATCTTCTTGCAGGATCCACCAGCCCCAACAGAGGTTATTGAAGAGCCAGCAACCAATGAATCCTCCTCTAATGAAACAGAATAACATAAGCAAATAAGACTTACGTCTTAAGGCTTGTGCCCTCCAATAGAATTGAAGAGCACAAGCTTTTTAAATCAAATTCTATAATCCTATAATATGAAAAAGGTCTTTGCAGTAATACCTGCGATGAATGAAAGTAGGAATATTGGCAATGTCATAAAAGCAGTGCGAAAGCATGTGAAAAACATTGTTGTCATAGATGATGGTAGTAGTGATGACACCTATGATGTAGCGAAAGCAAAGCATGTCGCTGTACTGAAACACATTATTAATCTAGGCAAAGGAGCTGCCCTAAAAACCGGCTGCGAGTTTGCTATAAAGAATAACGCAACCCACATGATTTTTATTGATGCTGATATGCAACACGACCCAGAGGAAATTCCAAACTTCCTCAAAGCCCTTAAGAAATATGACATGGTATTTGGCTACAGAAAAATGACAAAGTCAATGCCTTTTATTCTGCGTTTTGGCAATTGGTGCATTAACAGAAGCACAAAGTATTTATATGGTCTTGAGATCTATGATACTACCTGTGGCTACAGAGCCATAACAGCAAAGGCATACAAAAAAATTCGCTGGGAAACCACGGGATACTTTGTGGAGGCAGAAATGATAGCAAATGTGGGAAAGGAAAAAATCTCTTATACCCAGATACCCATAAAAACAATCTACTCTGATAAATACAAAGGAACCACCGTCCTTGATGGCGTAAAAATTGTTATTAACATGCTCATGTGGAGGTTAAGAAGATGATTGTCGGAATCCAGATTGTAGGAGCACTTTTTTCTCTATTCATGCTTTACTATACTTTTATCCATTACAAGAAAAAAGAATTCACAGTAAAAGAAAGTGTGTTTTGGTTTATACTCTGGACGCTCTTTTTGATCGTGACATTGTTTCCTGAAATATTATCTCCCGTAGTATCAACATTAAAGCTAGGAAGAACACTGGATCTGTTAATTATTCTTGGATTCATGTTTATTATAGCCTGCATCATCTATACCTATGGCTTAGTCCGAATTAACCAGAAAAGATTAGATCAAATAGTTAGAAAAATAGCCTTTGACTTAGAAAAAAAGCGGAAGGAGAAATGAGAATCCTTTTCATCTTGGAAAATTACCTGCCACATATTGGAGGAGTAGAAATTGTCTTTAAGAATCTTATTCATGGACTGATAAAACAAGGCCATGAAGTCACTGTATTAACTCACAAACTCCCAGGAACCGCAAAAGAAGAGATTATCGATGGTGCCCAGGTCTACAGGGTTGCCTGTTTTGACTCTCGCTATCTTTTCACTTTTTTTGGAATTCCAAAAGCACTTAGCCTTGCTAAGAACGCTAACATCATTCATACCACTACCTTTAATGGGGGTCCATGTGCTTGGGTCGTCTCAAAACTAAAAAGAAAGCCTTTGCTTATCACAGTACATGAAGTTTGGGTAACTCGTTGGAGACAATTAACAAATCTTAATCCAATAAGCGCTTTTTTTCATGATCTTCTTGAGAGAATGATTTACTGGTTAAACTATGATGCATATGCATGCGTTTCCAAGTCAACTCAACAGCAACTCTTAGAGAGGGGAGTTGATGCAAAAAAAACACATGTGGTGTATAATGGTTTGAGCTATGAGATCTGGAATCCAAAAAAGTACAAGAGATCAGAAATGAGGGGAAAACTTGGCTTGAAAACATTTACAATTTTCTTCTCTGGCAGGCCTGGAGTATCAAAAGGCCTTGAGTATGCTATCAATGCATTCCCTCAAGTTCTTGAAAAGATTCCTGATGCAAAATTCCTATTGGTTCTCAGTAAGGACACAGCCTATAAAAAACAGCATTCCCAGATTATGAAACTCATAGAGAACCTAGCTATAAAAAGCAATGTTATCCTCCATGAGCCAGTTCCCTATCAAGACCTACCAAAATATATGATAGCCTCGGATTGTGTTGTCATTCCCTCAATAGCCGAAGGTTTTGGTTTTTCAGCTGCTGAAGCTTCAGCACTAGGTGTTCCTATTGTAGCTTCCAATACAACATCCCTCCCAGAAGTAGTTTCCAATAAGTTTGTTTTAGTAAAGCCTAAGGATCCTGATGATATTGCTAGAGGAATCCTCAAAGTCTACGAAAAAAAGTACACAGCTAAGCCATTAAGAAAATTTACCTGGAAGGATAATGTTAATACATACTCTGAGATATACAAATCATTGTTAGAAAACTAAATTATGAGGATTCTTTTTCCCAATACTCAACCATATCCTTCAATGTATCCTCAAAAGTAATTTTTGGATTCCATCCAGTATCCTTTGTAAATTTTGAATGGTCACCACACAACTCAGGGATATCAATCTTCCTTGTCTTGCTTGGATCAGTCTTGATTGAAATCTTTTTATCAATCACTTTTTCTAGAAGTTCAATAATCTCCTTTAATGAGATGCTCTTCCCAGAACAGAGATTATAAACCTCTCCAGATTTTCCCTTCTCCAAAGCAAGAATATATCCATTTACAATATCCCTCACATCTGAAAAATCTCTTTTGATTGCAGGATTTCCTAGCTCAACCCCTTCCACCTTACCTGCTTTAATATCTGCTACCTGCTTGGTTATTGTAGGACATACAAAAGGCAATGGTTGCCTTGGACCAGTGTGGTTAAAGCTTCTTGATACCACAATATGCATATTTTTCTCCTGAACATACTGAAAACATAACTTCTCCTGCTCCACTCGTGATTCTCCATAAGGACTCACTGGATTCAAGACATGAGATTCATTAATAGGCAATTCTTGAGGAACACCATAAACCTCTGCAGAGCTTACAACAAGCACCTTAGCAGAGGGATTGACCTCAAACAACGCATCTAGCAAATTTTTTGTTCCGCCAACATTTATCTCTTTAGTAAGCTCAGGCATCTCAAAACTCTTGTCAACAGAACTCTGTCCTGCTAAGTGAATCACCCAATTAGGACTTTCTTTTTTAATAACAGATAATACACTCTCTTTATCAGTAAGATCAGCCTTATGGGTAGTAGCACCCTTGACTGGTTTTTCTTCCCTGTCAAATCCACAAACACTAAACCTTTTTTTGAGCAGTGCCTCTGTTAAATGACCACCTACAAAACCACTAATCCCTGTAATAAGAATCTTCATTGTAAAAAGAAAACAGAAGCACTATTAAAACTTTACTCTTTGAATTCGCTTTGATGAATCTCTTTTTCAACAACTTTTAGATCCGCTTCAACCATCAGCTTGACAAGTTCCTTAAAATGAGTCTTCGATTTCCATCCTAACACTTTCTGCGCCTTAGTAATATCGCCTACAAGAAGATCAACCTCAGAAGGCCTCATAAATCGAGGGTCCTGCTTTACATAATCCTGCCATTTCAAACCAACGCTTTCAAATGCTGCCTCTACAAACTCCTGAACCGAATGAGTTTCACCAGTAGCAACAACATAATCACCAGGCTTGTCTTGCTGCAGCATAGTCCACATCATCTCAACATAATCCTTAGCATAGCCCCAGTCTCGCTTTGCATCCATATTGCCAAGCAACAGCTCCTTTTGAAGTCCTTTTTTTATCCGAGCAACTGCATAAGTAATCTTCCGAGTAACAAATTCCTTTCCTCTCCGAGGACTCTCGTGATTAAAAAGGATTCCACTGCAAGCAAAGAGATCATAACTCTCACGATAATTAACAGTAATGTAATGACCATACACCTTTGCAACCCCATAAGGGCTTCTTGGATAAAAAGGGGTTGTCTCTTTTTGAGGAGTCTCCCTTACCTTTCCAAACATCTCAGAGCTACTAGCCTGATAAAAACGGATCTTAGGATTAACTTGCCTGACAGCTTCCAACATTCGTGTTACACCCAAAGCAGTAAACTCTCCTGTAAGGGTTGGTTGTAAAAAAGAAGTAGGAACAAAACTCTGAGCAGCCAAATTGTAAACTTCATCAGGCTTTGATTTTTTTAAAGCCTCGATTAACGAATGCTGATCCAAAAGATCTGCCTCAATTAACTCAACCTGATCCTTAATATGATCTATCCTTTCAAAGTTTTCAGTAGAGCTCCTCCTCACCATACCAAATACCTTATATCCCTTTTCTAAGAGAAACTCAGCGAGGTAACTACCATCCTGGCCAGTTATTCCTGTTATTAAGGCTGTTTTTTGCTCTGTCATGAAAAATAGGACTAGAAATGACTTTATAAATCTTATTAAAGTGGGATCTGTAGGTTACAAAAAATGAAAAGAGATCTATGTTAACGTGAATACTCTTGCCTCATAATTACTTCCTTTTTCATAAAGTGTTCTCTCAATAACCATCTTCCATTTGTATCACAAGAGATTACTGCTTTAACAGGCTCGTCTTCATCTTCCATTATTTCTTGTATTAAAATTCCATTTTCATCTCGTTTTGTAAATATTCTTCCAATAATCTTACCACCATCTAATTCCTCGTATACAGCAACAGAAATCCTATCATTTCCATCTTTTTCAGTAACCATCATTTTGTATTTATAGATTTCTCCTTCTCCATTAGTTCGGGTAGTAGGTACCTCTCCATCGTGAAATTCATATTCATAAGTCCAATGAGGTAATTTTCCAGGATATTGATTAATCATCTTAATCGTTCTTCCAGATGCATCAGTTACATAGGTATCTATCATAAAAGGTTGCCCTTCTTTTAGTAAGGTTGAAACCAAAGTGTTTGCAGCTGTTCTTTGATTACTTAATGTAAATTCTTCAATAGTTTTTCCAGTAGTTTGTTTAATTTGCCTTCCCAAACGTTCTTCCCAAGGAAGTGAGATATGTTCTATAAAACCATTTATCATATTAAATATGGGTAATAGAGGTGTATATTTAAGAATTATTACAGTCAATCATCCACAACAGATGTGGGTATATTTAAAAATACTTTTCCACAACTTTTTTAAACCATCATAGTTCCCTTTCTAAAATGAAAATAGCAATCCTCAACCCAACATTTTCAAAGTTCTCTGGCATTGACAGGCTCATTGAGGCCCAGCTACCAAGATTACAGAAAGAAGGCCATAAAGTTACCATCTTTTGCTTTACAGCAGATATAGAAACTGATCTTGCAGCGATTGAAACCATCGGAATGCCAAAAAATCCAACATTCCAAAGAATCTACAGGCTCTTCTTTTTCCTAAACAGGAAAAAAATAAAGCAGACAGTAGAAAAACTAAAAGGATTTGATAAAATAATTGCATACCAGTATCCTATGACAGTCATAGCAGCCAAAGCAAAAAAAAGCTATGGCACCAAATATGTCTACCATGATGCAGGCATTGCCTATCCAAGATTATTTGGAAGGTTCTCAGAAAGACTCTATCTCAGATTGTTCTCTTTTTTCACATCAAGAAGCATCAAAACAGCAGATGAATTTATTTTTATCTCAGATTTTTTAAGAAAAGAAATGATGCAAAAAACAGGCAAAGATGGTGAGATAGAATATGTGGATATTGATCACAAAAGATTCAATCTCGATGCCAAAGGGGATGACATAAAAAAACAATTCAGCCTTAC
>JASMFX010000128.1 GCA_030751555.1 Candidatus Woesearchaeota archaeon
AACTAGAGGGAAAAACTGGAGACCTTATTAACAAGGGAATCAGGGCATGTCTCAATGGACTTTCTAGAGTTCCAATAGTAGGAAGTGGTCTTCTTGCCCTCATGATAGGACTACCAAACTATGCTTATCTACAACATAAACTACCTTTTACTGATAATCCTGACTCAGCACCTGCTCAAATTACTCTAAGAACCATGGCAGGAGTGGCTTTTCTCAGTTATTTTTGGCTCAGAGCACACCAGAATGCAAATTCCTTAGACTTGAACCTGGATAAACCCTCTGTAAGATATGAACCCATCTATCCCAAGAATATTCTTGGAACAGGAGCCCAACTCTGGGATGCGGTTTTGCAAAGGAGACTACTAACCCCTCTTGCCTTAACTACGTATCGCCATGTCCAAAATCTCACAGAAAGAATCCAAAACTCTGATTTTCTTGAAATAAATGAACAGATGAACATCACCTTAGAGCAATCTCTTAACACACATTTTGTAGATCAATCCTGCTGGTTAGCCATAGGACTCCCATGGTATATGATAGTCTCCACAATAGCCCATTCCCAGAATATTCGAAAATACTTAACCACATTTGTTACTACAATATCTGATGCACTAGGTACTAAAGAGTTTTCACTAAAAATCCTAGAATCACTTCCAGATCACCTGAAAAAAACATTCAGCCATAGCTTTGGAAAGCACTATCTAAGAAAAGGCTATCCACTAATGGCGATCCAAGCAATGCGTAAAAGATTTTCAGGAGGACACTTTGACACTAATTACTTCGCAATGCAATGGGTCCGTGATTTAACATTAGTCCTTGATATTGAAAGAGATGGAAAAGCATATCAAAAAGATCAAACCCCTGTTAACAAAGCACAATGGGGCATACTGTTAGGAATCTACGGAAATCAAAAGCTAGCAGAAGAAATTATCCAAAGCATAGAAACTGATGAAGAAAAGGAGATCTCCTATGCAGCTTTAAGAGCAGAGGCCCTGGATACAATGGGTAGCAAAAGCCTTGCTGCAGATATTAGGAGAGCATTTGCTAAAAAAATCATAAGAAACCCAGATATAAATCGCCGTAAAGTCTACTTTGGGAGCCATCAAGTATCAAGAATTGGAATGGGTGATGTCATTGGGACCTGGTTTGTAACTAAAGAATCTGATAATAGAGAAGAACTAGATTTAGAATCATTAGACTTGGAAACTCATAGGGAATTAAATCAAACCCATGATTATTCAACAGTCCAACCTTGGTTTGTTGTAGAGAATCATAGGGGAGGATATGAACTTCTCCTCTCATTTGCAGATGGAGAAACACTCTATACTGCCCTGAAAAACAAAAAAAGAGAACCACTGCTAAAAAAAGCAGGATATTATGCAGGAAGAGAAGTTGCAGTAATGCCTTGTCCTAATATTGAAGAATCAGAAGAATTACTTTTGCAACAAATGCAGCAAAGATTAGAGCATAGTGATAAAGCCCACTTGACTGAAGATATTATGGAAGTCCTTCCAGCACTATTTGCAAGGAGATCCCTCTATCCAGAAGTCTATGGTCTTGATATTACCACTGATAATATCATGGTGGATATATTTGACCACCTAACAAGGCTTGATTTAGAAAGAAGAGTGGCAAGACCATTTGATGATGCAGCAAAACTTTCTCTACGAGGAAACCACTTTGAAGTAGACTACAGAGGCAATAAAAAAAGAGATATGTGGATCACAAGATACTTCATGGAAGGTTTTAATGAAAACAGACAACGTGAAGAAAATGAATCTCCTCTTGTACCTGGAGTCTTTCACTGGGATGTCTATGTTGCAGGGTTTTATAGAGCATTATCCTTATATCTCACTTCCCAAGAACGGCCAAGAGAGAAAGGACTAGCTCTGGAATGGGTGAAGAATAATGTAGCTACAATGTCCCACGCACTAGAAAAATATGCCAACTATGCAGGTGATGATAGTCCTGCTGCTCTACAAAAATGTGTGGCAATTGCCAGGTCTTTCCCCACCAAAACCTAAATCATTATAAATCCTAACCTCTCCCATTTTTCAATGATTCCAACAATCACAAAATCTCAAATGGCTGAAGTAGATCGCTTAATGATTGAAAAATATAAAATTGGTATCATCCAGATGATGGAATTAGCTGGATTTTCTATTGCAGAGCTTACTAAACGTCTCCTAAAAAACATAAAAGGAAAAAACATAGTAATTTTGGCTGGAAAAGGAAACAATGGAGGGGATGGCATCTGTGCTGCACGCTATCTCCACAATTGGGGAGCTAATCCAATCCTCTTCCTAACTACAGAGGACTTGAAAAAAGAGCCATTACATCATCTTGAGATTGCAAAAAAAACAAACATCAAAATCATCAAATCTTTACACCTACTTGAAACTGCTCTAAAAGACGCAGACTTAATCATCGATGCACTCCTAGGCTACAATATCAAAGGCAACCCCCGTGGCAGGATTGCAAAAGCCATTGAATTAGCAAATGCATCACAAAAAGAGATTCTAAGCGTGGATATTCCTTCGGGGTTATGCCCAGACAAAGGAACCTGTTTCACCCCCTGCACAAATGCCACTTACACCCTTGCCCTGAGCCTGCCCAAAAAAGGCTCTGAAACAGGCAATTTTGGAGAAAACTATGTATCTGATCTTGGAGTTTTGCCAGAGATCTATAAAGAAATAGGAATTAAAGTAGGAAATATCTTTGAAAAGGATTTTATTCTTAAGATGTAGTAGGCCAATAAGTTTTTATAATAGGAAAGGTCCTCATTTACTATGACAAAAGGATTCATCGTCTATCCAAGCTACAAAACAGAAGAGGATAAAGCAATTATCCAACTCTATGGCAGATTGGATAATGGAAAAAGCTTCTTAATAGAAAATGACTATAAAGCCTATTTTTACATCAAAACTAAAGATAAAAGTAAAGCAAAAGCACTAGCTCCTGTAAAATACATTGAATCCTCAAACACAAACTTTGAAGGAGAAAAAGTAACCAAAGTTGAGCTTGAAACCCCTAAACTAGTCCCAGAAATACGAAAACTCTTCTCAGATAATAATATCCCTAGCTATGAAGCAGACATAAAATTTGCAATGAGATATCTTATTGACCAGGGAATAAAAAACTCACTGAAAATTGAAGGAAAACCTGTTAAAGAAAAAGGCGTAGATTGCTTCTACAAAAACGCCTCTATTAAACCTGCAGAATTCTTCCCAAAACTAAAAGTCCTCTCCTTTGATATTGAAACAGATAGAAAGGCAAAAGAAATATACAGCATTGCCCTCTTTGGAGATGGGGTTAAGGAAGTCCTTCTCGTCAAACCTTCAGAGGTAAAGAATGCAAAAACATTTCCAAATGAAAAACTCTTACTAGAACACTTCATAAAAAGAATCAAAGAAATTGATCCTGACATCATAACAGGATGGAATGTCATAGATTTTGATTTAAGGGTGCTAAAAGAAAAAGCAAGAAAGTATAAATTAACATTCAGCCTTGGCCGAGACGATTCTGAATCCAGAATCTATCATAGAGAATCATTCTTCGCAGAATCTAAAGCAATATGCCCTGGCAGAATGGTATTGGATGGCATTTCACTTCTTAAATCAAGCTTTATTAAACTGGACAACTATAAACTAGAAACCGCTGCAAAAGAATTTGTCGGAAAAGGAAAGATTTTCACAGGCCCAGACCGTTATAAGCATATTGATGAGGCATACAAAAAAGATATCCAAACCTTTATTGGCTACAACTTATTAGATGCAAAGCTTGCCTATGAAATCATCCATAAGTCAAATGTATTGGACCTAACAATCACTCGAAGCCTCATAACAGGAATCCAGCTTGATGGTGTAAGAGGCTCAATATCCTCTTTAGACAGCCTCTATCTAAGAGAACTAAAAAAGAAAAAGTTAGTTGCACCCACCTCAAACTACAATGAAAGAGAAGAAAGAATCAAAGGAGGCTTTGTCAGGGAGAGTAAGCCAGGCATCTATGAGAATATCCTGATCCTAGATTTCAAAAGTCTATATCCTAGTATCATAAGAACCTTTAATATTGATCCCTATTCCTATGTTAAAGATCCCTCAAAATTCAAGAAAAACGATCTTATCAAAGCTCCTAATAATGCATTCTTCCAAAAAAAGGAAGGCATTCTGCCATTATTGATCCAGGATCTCTGGGATCACAGAGATCAAGCAAAAAAGAAGAAAAATGAGCTTGAATCCTATGCAATCAAAATTTTAATGAACTCTTTTTTTGGCGTCTTGGCAAACCCCATCTGTAGATTCTACAGTGTTGATCTCGGTAATGCAATCACCTACTTTGGCCAGGAACTAATAAAATTATGCGCTGATAAAGTTGAAGAACATGGATATGAAGTAATATATGGAGATACTGATTCCATATTCGTAAATCCAAACGAAAAAGACACAAAGAAAGCAACAAACATTGGGAAAGAGCTCCAAACCTTTGTAAATTCTTTTTTTGTTACTCACATAAAAAAAACATTCAACACAAGAAGCTACCTTCAAATCGAATTCGAGAAGGTATTCACCAAATTCTTCATGCCTAAACTGCGCCATGCTGCAAAAGGTGCAAAAAAGCGATATGCAGGTTTAGTGGAAAATAAAGGAAAAGAGGAACTTGTTTTTACAGGATTAGAGTTTGTGAGAAGTGATTGGACTAATATTGCAAAAGAATTCCAGGAAAAACTGCTCCTAAAACTTTTCAAAGGAGAAAAAATTGAAAAGTTTATTGTTGATTTCGTTAAAGAGATGAAGGATGGCAACCATGATGACCTCCTTATCTATCGAAAATCAATTAGAAAACCTGTGGAGGAATACGTAAAAACCACTCCCCCTCATATCAAAGCAGCGAGGAAAATTGGAAGAAAGGGCGTAGGCTTAATCGAGTATATCATCACAGTAAATGGACCAGAGCCTATTGAAGCAAAAAAATCGAGAATGGATTATGACCATTACATAGAGAAACAGATCAAACCCATAGCAGATTCTATACTTGTATTCTTTGATAAGGAATTTGAAGATATACTGAATAAAGGCAAACAGAGCAGTTTAGGTGATTTCTAAAATAATGAAAAAAGTCTAAACTTTCCTCTTATACACCACAAATTCAAACTCTCCCATATCTTTCCTACTCTCAATCTCCCAATCCTCATCATTCCAATCAGGAAAATAAACATCACCTTCATAATCCTTTTTGATATGAGAAAGATACATATAATCAGCTTTGTCTAAAAATTGTTTGTAGATAGACGCCCCACCCATAATAAAGATATCTTTACCATAGGTCTTAGACTTCTCCCACCCTTCGTCAATACTATAACAAACATCTGCACCCTCAACTTCCATCTTATCAAAAGAAAGAATAATGTTATTCCTGTTAGGCAAGGGTTTATTATTCAAAGACTGAAAAGTAGCCAACCCCATGATAACAGTATTCCCATCAGTTAATTTCTTAAAATTCTCCAAATCTGATGGAATATGCCATGGCAGATTAATACCTTTACCGATTATCTTATCCTTTGTCATGCCTGATATTATTATTGTTTTCATATAATCACCCTAAACTGCTATATCAAATTTTATCCGATCATAGCTTTCATATCCTTCTATAGTACTATCTTCAGCCTTCCAATTAAATATAGAAGTAAAATTATCTGTTTTAATCTTAGGTAAAGAATGTTTTAATGGATCTCTAGAAAGCTGCTCTTTTGCTCCTTCTACATGATTTTTATAGATATGCACATCTCCTAAAAAACCAATTAACTTTCCTTCCTTAAATCCACTCTCTTTTGCAAGAAGATGTAATAATAATCCATAGCTTGCAATATTAAATGGCAATCCTAACATGGTATCAACAGAACGTTGATTCCAGAGAAGATTTAATTTGCCCTTAATAACTACAACCTGAAATGCATAGTGGCATGGAGGTAACGCCATTTTATGTCTTGCTGAAGGATTCCATGCACTAACTAACATTCTTCTATCAGTAGGATCTTTTTTCAGTGTATCAACAACATATTTTAATTGATCTACCCCTTTCCCAGTATAATCAGTATCATAATTATGATAATCTGCACCAAAATGCCTCCATTGAAATCCATATACAGCTCCTAAATCTCTCTCATCACTCATCTTTTTCTTAGCTTCTTCACTATGACCATATGGAGCTTTTTCTGGATTCGCCCACTCATCCCAGATATGATTATTTCTTTCTTGAAGCCATTTTTTGTCAGTCAAACCTTTAATAAAGAATTCAAGTTCTGTTGCAATAACTTTGAAAGGCATTTTTTTAGTTGTAATTAAGGGAAAGCCTTCCTTCATTTCATGTTTAAATAGAGTCCCTGCAATTGCTAGAGAATCCACACCAGTCCTATTATCTCTTTCTAACCCTTGATTAAGGATTTCTTTAACTATGTGTAAATAACTTTGCATTTTTTTCTATAGGAAATGGAAATTTATATACTTTATTATTTCAACTCAGGATAAATAGGGAATTGCTCACACAATGCGTTTACCTCTTTCCGGATTTCTTTCTTTTTTTCTGGATTATTGTAGTTTTCTATGGATCTTGTAATGAGTTCAGCAACCTTTACCATCTCAGGTTCTTTCATCCCTCTGCTCGTGAGGACTGGAGTTCCTAACCTTATTCCTGAAGGATCCCAAGGCTTACGATGATCAAAAGGAACTGTGTTTTTGTTGACGTAGATTCCTGCTTCATCTAAAGCAGATTCTGCTACTTTACCAGTTATATCCTTGTTTGTGAGGTCTATGAGAATAAGATGAGTTTCAGTACCCCCTGAAACCAGAGTTAGAGAGTTGTCTGACAAGACACGAGCTAGTTCTTTTGCGTTTTTTACTATCTGTGCTGCATATTCTTTAAATTCTGG
The DNA here is from genome assembly GCA_030751555.1 of Candidatus Woesearchaeota archaeon. The sequence continues at coordinate 6,926 of JASMFX010000128.1, forward strand.
TTTTAGAGCTTCAGCAAAAGCAACAGCCTTGGCAGCGTTAATATGATTATGAGGACCTCCTTGCAAGCCAGGAAAGACAGCTTTGTCTACTTTTTCACCATATTCCTCTTTACATAGGATCATTGCACCTCTTGGCCCTCTTAATGTCTTATGTGTTGTAGTTGAGATTATATCAGCGTAAGGAATAGGAGAAGGATGGACATCGCCAGCCACAAGACCAGCAAAGTGAGACATGTCTACGAAAAGATATGCCCCTACTTCATCGCATATTTCCCTAAAGATTTTAAAGTCAATCAGTCTTGGATACGCTGTAAATCCAGCTTGGATAAGCTTTGGCTTCTCTATCTTTGCTAATTTTCTTATTTCGTCGTAATCTAAAAAGCCTTGTTTAGTGATTCCATACTGGGCAACATTGTAATACTTACCTGAGAAATTAACAGGATGGCCATGAGTTAGATGTCCTCCATGGTCCAATTTCATGCCCATAAACTTGTCATGAAGATCTAATAATGAATGATAGACTGCTTGGTTAGCAGGAGCTCCTGAAAGAGGTTGCACATTAACATGCTCTGCCCCAAAAAGCAATTTCGCCCTATCGATAGCCAACTGCTCAGCCTCATCAATAAACTCATTCCCACCATAATACCTCTTCTTTGGATATCCTTCAGAATACTTATTAGTCATAATACTTCCCATAGCCTCTAAAACAGGCAAAGAAACAATATTCTCAGAGGGAATCAACTCTAAACCCTCTTTTTGTCTTTGCAACTCCTTCTGAATTGACTGAAAAATAAGAGGATCACTCTTTTTTAGATTCTCTAACATACAAAATAGCAAGCAGCACTAACTTATAAGGTTTTATATTGTGAAATATTCGTTTTGTCAAAAACCACCCATCAGAGATGGGTGGCATGATAAGCTTCGCTTGATGACTCAATCCATCTGAGTGGTTTTTGATCATGCTCAGAAATTTACCATGATCACTTAAGGAGGATGGACTTTCAGCCATCAATCATAGATTGATGGTAAATTTCTGACATATTGAACCAAATACTTTAAATACGATTACCTCTTCAAAAAATAAGGTTAAAATGGAAATAAAAATGCAAAGATTGGATAAAGAAGTGGATCTCCCACTCTATGCTCATCCTGGAGATGCAGCATTTGATTTGAGATCAGCAGAATCAGTTACAATAGATCCTGGAGAAAAACACATAGTAAAAACAGGACTTAAAATGGCTATTCCTGAAGGATATTTTGGCAATATTAGAGACAGATCGGGATTAGCTGCAAAACAAGCAGCACATTGCCTAGCAGGAGTTATTGACTCAGGTTACAGAGGAGAAGTAGGCGTTGTCATGGTAAACCTTGGCAAAGAGCCTATTGAGATCTTAAAAAATGATCGCATTGCACAAATGATCATCCAAAAAATTGAAACCCCAACAATAACTGAAGTGGATGATTTGGATGCGACCACTAGGGGAGAAGGCGGTTTTGGTTCCACAGGAACTAAGTAAAGATGGAAAAGGTTTTGTTTACAAATTCTCAAGGTATTCAACTTGTAGGTCTGC
>JASMFX010000129.1 GCA_030751555.1 Candidatus Woesearchaeota archaeon
TTTTGCTGAAAGATTAAAGCTCTTTTCTCATGATAGGATTAGTCTGGGCACACCAGCAGACCATACATATCACTCTACGGTTAAATTGAGATACATTGATCCAAAGGTTTTGCAGAATGGCAAAACATTGAAAGTCTCAGAATTAGAGCCAGAATTAATAAAAAAAATCGAGAAATTCAAAAAACTATTTAAACAAGGATATTATCTAAAAATCAGTTAAGATGACAGATTGTATATTTTGCAAAATAATTAAAGGTGAACTGCCTTGCTCAAAGATCTATGAAGATGATAAAATCTTCTCTTTCTTAGATATTGGTCCAGTAAACAAAGGCCATACATTAGTTATTCCTAAGGAACACCATGAAGTCTTGATGGATGTCCCTGATGATTTGTTAAAAGAACTAGCTCTTGCTGTGAAAAAGATCTCAAAAGCAGTCATGAAAGGAACTGGTTGTGATGGTTTAACTGTTGGAATATCAAATTACAAAGCAGGAGGCCAGGTCGTCCCTCATGCTCATTTCCACATCATGCCAAGGTTAGAAGATGATGGCTTAAAGATGTGGCCTCAGGGCAAGTATGATGATGGTGAGATGGATAACTACAAAGATAAAATTATTAATGCATTGAAATAATCCCTATAATAAAAAAGTAATGGCATGATTTCTTTCTCTTAATTCTTCCAAATTCAAATCTTCATACTCATTTAAGAGTTGGTTCCAACCATCTAATTTTGCCTGGATTTCCTTTCTGATTTCCTTAATATCTATCTTGTCATCTGGTTGGATATTCAAAGGCATTCCGAAGCCTATAATTTTTCCATTCTCGATATCCATGTATTGGATATTATATTTCCTAGCCATTTCAATAAGTCTCTTTATAACCTTGCGTTTCCATATCTCTTGGACTAAGGGACGAAACTGTGGATCCTCCATCATATGTTCTTCAGAAGATTTGGCATTTGCTAACCTGAAACTAATATTATTTGCAAAACTAAAACTTAAATTATTTGCAGCGTGTTGTCGTGTGCTATCATTTTGCTTGCCAGCTCGATCGAAAAAATCCTTTTTGAATCCAGTTTTCTGTTCCTGGTACTTTTCCTCCATTTCTCTTTCCAATAGATCAATGTACAAATCAAAATGGTGGTTTATGACTTTCATAAGGCCTTCCTTAAACGCTTGTTTTTTGATTCCTCCTTCCATATTTTTTAGATCTTCCAAAAGAATTCTCTTAAGATCCTCTGATATGCCCTCGGATTGTTCAATCTTTTCTTTTACATGAAGATAAGTCTCATAAGGGCCATTATAATCAGGGTGAACACATTTCGCATACCGCTCCAAAATCTTTGAAATATTAAAACTCAAATGAGAATCTCCATATGTTTCCCCAAAAATTTTTACAGGATCAGGTCCATCATATTTCTCTAGTTCTTTCTTGACAGCATTGTCAAACCAACTCAATGCATTATCCATCCCTCTCATATAATAGTAGATCTCATACTTGACGTATCTTGGATCAGCAGACATTCTCCAACGAGGGTTCCCTTAGGTTTTTTATACATTCTTGCATCAGATTCAATGCTAGTCAATAAGCTGTAGATATTACCAACAATGTTGAAACATGAAATTGAATCACCTTTAGCAGCCGCAGCATCCATTTCATCTTCCAATCGATTAATCTTTTGCATCTGTTCCATTGTTGGTTCCTTAAACCATTTTTTTGGAGTGGATACTTCTCCTGATTGAGCTCTATCACTTCTTTTGACGAGTTCTACCCACCCAACATATATAGTTGTCCCCATCAGAATTGTTATCATGGCATCCCTAAAAACCTTGCTTGGGCTATTAAAAGCATTCTTAACTCTTTGAAACACTCTCCCAACAATGGTTCCTCTTTTTCTTGTTGGACCAATTCTCCTTCTCTGTGGAATCATAGTAAATTTTTAGAAATATGACATTATAAATGTTTCGGAGGGTTTTCAGACCAACCAAAAATTTTCATGTTTTTTTAGGCAAGGGCATATTAATTATGGGGTAGCTTATTAAGTAATGCTAAGAGTAATATTTGATACAAATATTTATGGTGAACTTGTAGAAGAGCCAAACCTAACCATTTATGAAGAAAAATTGAAAAGTAAATATATTATTTACAATTTTTTCCCTATTAGAAAAGAATTAAGAAAAATCAGTGTAAGCTCAATACGAGGTAGAAAGACAAGAATTGCAGTTTTAGAACTTTTAGATAGGCTGTCAAAAAATCATGAGATCGAGCATTCAGAAAAAATTGAGAAAATATCCAAAAAATACTATCAAGTATATGTGAACAAAGGAGGAATCACCCCATGGAGATTTATTAAAATAGGTTTCGAGATCATTGCTTGTGCATCAATCCATAACTTGGACGTAGTATTTTCTAATGATAGAAAAACAATGTTTAGTTTAAAAGCAATTAAATCATATGAAGAGATTAATAACAATTTTCAGTTAAAAACTCCAAAATTATTAATATATGAAGATTTAATGAATCAAATTAAAACTCATTTTTCATGATTCCATTGTCTCTTAAAATCCTTCATGATTTCTTTAAAATCAGGATAACTTTGCACTTCTTTAATTAACTTGTAAAATTTCTCATCTGACATTAATTTTCTTTTCATATCTAAAAATAATCATTACTCATTTATAAACTTTGCTTTTAAATTTCGGAGGGTTTTCGACAAGCCAATTCACTTCCTCAAAGACGTAATCTCATTCGCATAGACATCATTGACAACTAAATCTTTAATAGTATCACAATCCTTCTCATCAGCCATTATCTTCATAACCTTGACAGCTGCATCATGCGGCAGCATATCTCTAAGGGGAACTGCCCCTGCTTCGATGATAATACTTCCAACTTCATATGATGATCCAGATCCAGTAATCCCACTAGGACATTGGCTTGCAATAAACACAGGGATTCCCTCTTCAGTGTATTCCTTTATTTGAGGTGCGAACCATCTAGCAGCATTACCTGGGCCATATGAGGATATAACTACTGCTTTGCAATCACTTGTTGAAACAGCCGCTTCTAGGAGAGCAGGCGTAGTGCCTGGGTTAAGAGAAAACTCCAAAACACTCTTATCAAATCCAGGGCTATAAACTAAATTACTGCTAATGTGTGCGCCTCTAGGATGTATCTTTGTATCGTCAAGAATCAATCCTTGGCCTCCAATATACCCCACCCTTCCATACATAGGAGATTCAAATCCTTTTACTTCATCATCCCTCACTTTTAATACCCTGCTACCAAGATGGATATCATTGTTAAAGTTAACCACGACCTCGGCAATGTCTTCTCCAGCTAGGTGTATAGCTGAGGTTACATTCATAATAACATCTGTTCCAAATCTATTCAGAATGCATTGGCCTCCTGTGTAGACTATGGGTATGCTGGGATTCCTAAACATAAACGCTGTCGCAGCTGCAGTATAATGCATGGTATCTGTCCCTCCCAAACCAACAACTCCATCTACGTTCTCATAATTCTCCATAATAAGTTTACCAATGTTTTCCCAAACCTGCACATTAATTTCTGTACTGTCGAGGCTAGAGATGTGATAACCAATAATATTGTAATCTTTTTTAATACTCACAACCTTATTAATCGTAGTAAGAAGGTTCTCCAACGTTAGGTCTGGCTTGAGTTCAAGCTTCCCTGTTCGCTTGTTGCGTTTTTTCTTCATGCCAAGCGTTCCACCAGTATAAAAAACCAAAATAGTGGGCTTTCTTTTTTTACCAGTCCAATCTAATACCTGTCTAGGCTCAGGAACCTCCTTTTTGATAAATCTCCGATAGATTTTCTCGCCTTCTTTGTATCCTTTTCTTTTACTTGCCACTGTCATCCCTCTTGGTATCCTTTTACCGCTAAAAAACATTCAATACATTCTCTATACTGTCATTCCTCCCTCATGGTGAATCTGGAAAGGGTCATTATTAATAAGTTTATTCCATAAATAGTGAGAAATAGTACCAAAAAGCGTTAGATTTATAAAGAAAAGGGAACATATGTTCCCTTATGGACGATAAAGATAGAAAAATACTCGAACTCCTGAAGGAGGATAGCAGCCTAACGACGAGAAAGATAGCTAAGCAAACCCATATTCCTATTACCACTGTTCATAAAAGGATCCAGAAGCTTAAGGCTAGTAATATCATCAAAAGATACACCATTGAGCTAGATTATGACCAGCTCGGGAAAAGTTTGGGTGCATATATTCTTATCCAAGCTGATTTGAAATTATTAAAGCAAAAGCACAAAACCCAGATTGATATCATTAACGAGCTCAAGAAGATAGATCAAGTAGAGAAGACTGATATTGTCGTAGGAGGATCTGATATTGTAGCATTTCTCCGAGCTAAAGACATCAAAGAATTAGATCAAGCACTATTAGGTAAAATACATGATATAGATGGCATTGTTGATACACAGACAATGATTGTTATACATTAAAAAGGGAGCTCCAGGCGTGAGCGACCTTTTTAATGTCCTAAAAATCCACCCATTAAATAAATGGGAAGTCCAATATGGCTTCAATCTGAGGTCAGGTGCTTTGGGTGGATTTTTTTGACACTGAGGCAAAAAAATGTTTTTCCACCACGACGGACTATATTATTTCATTGAACAGGTTAAGATAGTCCAGGGTCTAAGTTATTTTAAGACGTCCTTTGAAGCCAGGGGAAAGGGAGGATATCACCATTATCGAGAAGCTGGTAAGGAAAAACTCGAATACTTTCGAATTCATATCCTACCTAAACTAAAAAAACATGTAGATGACATACAACACCACATTAATGAGGGGGATTTGCTCAAAAAAGTTCATGAGTTGATTCTTGAAAAAAGACTCCATCCAGCTCTAGCTGGAACTGAAACAACACACCCAAGAGCATTATCACAGGATGAAAACGATTTTCAAGAGCATCTTGGTATGGTGAGATCTGATTTTGAGCAGATCCATGAAATCGTAGTAAAACTAGACCAACTAATGGAGGGAAGCAATCCTATATTCATCAATTTGGGTCATATCGATGATAATCTAAACTTATTATTAAAATTGCTAAAGAGCACATACACCACCTCTATTGAATTAGGCAATTTAATGAAATCATTCTTAATAGATATCAGAGAAGATCACGATCTAAAACAACAAATGCTAGATGATGAAACAGTCAACATCCAAGATTTCCAGAGAAATATCCAGAGCTGGTTTCATCGTGTACAGTAATTCTTTTTAGGAATGTTAAATCATTATAAAAGCATATCTGAATCCAAAACCTTATAAATGCTATTGTACTTTCATTATTCATGAGGATTAATTTTAGTAAGCAAATAGAAGGAGAACGTAATTTAAAAGGTTTGGTCACACTTAATGAACCAGAGTTCGCTAATTATACTTCCAACCCCAACCCAAATTGGGGAGAGGAATGTTATATTGAGAGATTTACCTATGACCTTGGAGCTGTTGCATCTGCACAGATTTCAGGAATTACTAGGGGTTTGGAGAACTCTAACATAGATTACCAGAGAGATCCAGGAAGCAGTCTCTGGATTTCGACTCCACCAGCATGTGGGCTTAATCTTCATGTTAAAGTACCAAGCCGTGGTTGGAACCATGGTACTGAAAAGATCGGCACTCATGACGTACCAGGATGGTTATTGACAAGTCGATACGATCTCTACAGGGAAGTACCTAGTGTAGATGTTAGCGGACAGGTTGATTTTGAAAGCTCAGATAAGCCTGATCCCTCTCAGATACTTGAGGTATTATCGAGCCTAAATTATAGATGGAATGTAACTGCAACTCCAAAACAAGTTGAAGGAGAATTAAGAAAACGAAAAGCAGCTGAGGCACGTAAACAACAAAGCAGGACTCAGCCTCACCACTCAGATGATGATTCAGATCTGATCGAAACAGCAGCTACGGTAGCTACTATTGTAAGTCTCCTCTAATCTTGACATAAACTTACATAACCTTTATAAACAATTCTTCAATCTTTAAAAAGTAATGGCGGTGTAGCTCAGCCTGGTTAGAGCGCTACGC
>JASMFX010000130.1 GCA_030751555.1 Candidatus Woesearchaeota archaeon
GAATTAAAGAATATATTGACATTCCTGGAGTAGAATATGATCCTGATATTGGAGTTATGGGATTAGAGGTTTCTGTTACTCTAGAAAAACCAGGATTTAGGATTAAAAGGAGGCATATTTTGAGAAGAAAAATTCCAAAAAAACAGCAGATTAAGAAAGAAGATGCAATGTCTTATATGAAAAAAGAATTTGCAGTGGAGGTGGAGCAATGACTGCTTCGTCCTATAAGAAGGTTTTCAAGCAATTGAAAGCAAAACCCGTTAAACTTGCAAAATACAAGAAACATAATGCTCCCAAAGAGCGTAAGACAGGGAGAAATAACATAATCTGTGTTAGATGCGGACGAAGAAGAGGCATTATACGAAAATATGGTCTCTATGTTTGCAGACAATGCTTTAGAGAGATTGCTCTTAAAATTGGGTTTAAAAAATTTAGCTGAGGTTACCAAATGACACTTAATGATCCGTTAGCAAATGCATTATCAATGATAAACAATAATGAGAAGCAAGGTAAAGATTCCTGCGTTATTAAGCCAGTGTCCATGCTTTTGAAAAAGGTTTTGACCCTGCTCAACAAGGAAGGTTTTGTTGGGGTGTTTAAGGAAATTGAGGATACTAAGGGAAATTGGTTAAAGTTAGATTTGATAGGAAATGTAAATAATGCTGGAGTTATCAAGCCTCGATTCAGCGTTACAAAGGATAATTATGAGAAGTTTGAGAAGAGGTTTCTTCCAGCAAGGAACATTGGTGTTATGGTTGTTAGTACTTCTCAAGGTATTATGACCCATCATGAATCTAAAAAGAAGAATATTGGGGGGAGACTTATAGCGTTTTGTTACTAATATGCCAAAGAAAGTTATTCATGAGGAAATTGAATTGGGGGATGGAGTTCAAGCTACTTTACAGGATAAGACCCTTACCTTAAAAGGGACAAAGGGAGAGATCTCTGAAGTGATTAATGATCCTATGCTTTTGATCAAGGTAGATCAAGGAAAGATAATCCTTACAGCAAAAGCAGATAGTCGTAATGAAAAAAGAATGGTAAAAACATACAAGGCTAAGCTAAAGAATAATCTTATTGGAGTTAATGAAGGATATACCTATAAATTAAAGATTTGTTCAGGGCATTTTCCTATGAATGTGGGTGTGAATGGAACAGAATTTACGATTAAAAACTTTTTGGGAGAAAAGGTTCCTCGGACTATTACTCTTAAGGAAGGGGCTAGTGTAAAGATTGAGGGAGAACAGATTATTGTAGAAAGTATTGACAAGGAGAAGGCTGGTCAGGTTGCAGCTGATATTGAGCAATTGACTAGAGTTACAAATAGAGATAATCGGATATTTCAAGACGGAATTTATATTACTGAGAAGGCTAACAAGGAGTTAAAATGACGGAAGCACTATTGAATCTACGTAGGGCAATAAAACAAAAAAAGCCTGCTTTCCTTAGACAAAAGTCTAAACAGATTAAGCGTCTTGGGAAGAAATGGAGAAAACCCAAAGGATTACATTCTAAGCTACGTCTCAGTAAGAAAGGGCATTCTCAAAGTGTTTCCTCAGGCTGGAGAAGTCCTCATAAGGTAAGAGGCTTGCATAGGCTAGGATTGAAAGTAAGGCTTATCAGATCAGTAGATATGGTTAAAGAAGTCAACAAGGATCAAGAGGGCATTATCATTGCTTCATCTGTGGGTAATAAGAAGAGGGTTGAAATCATAAAAAAGGCAAAGGAATTAGGAATTACTTTATTACACTTAAAAGATCCCGATCAAAAAATAAAGGATATTGAATCCAAGGTTGCGCAGAGGAAATCTGAAAAAGAAGAACGTGACAAGGAAAAAGAAGCTAAGAAGAAGGAGCTTGAAAAGAAGGCTAAAGAATCTAAAAAGGATGAGTCTTCTAATGACGAATTAACTCAGAAGGTTGAAGAGGAAGAAAAGAAGGTGGCAGCTAAGAAGGATAAGGACAAAGCATTGACTAAGAAGGAGATATGAAATGAAATTACAAAAGCGCCTAGCGTCAAGGTTATTCAAATGTTCAAAGAAAAAGATTCGCTTAGATCCAGAAAGGGCAGAGGATATTAAAGAATCTATAACTAAACTAGATATTAGAGGACTTATTAGCACTGGTGCTATTATCAAGGTAAAGAAACCTGGACCCTCAAGGGTAAGAGCACGAAAACGAAAGCAACAGCAGGCAAAGGGAAGAAGGAGAGGATATGGTTCTCGAAAGGGAACAAAGAATGCGAGAAGTAATTCGAAAAAAGAATGGATTAATAGAATTAGAAAACAAAGGGAATTGCTACAAACTCTTAAGGCTCGTGATAAAATAACTCCTCAAACATATCGGCAAATATATAGAAAAGCTAAAGGTGGCGTTTTTCGATCTGTTCGTCACATCAAACTTTATTTGAATGAAAAGGAACTATTGAAGTAAAATGGCAAGAAAAAACACCCATGTGGTATCATTTAAACGGAGAAAGCACGGTAGGACAAACTACTCTAAAAGATTAAAGCTTTTAGTAGCTAGAAAGCCGCGTGTTGTTATCAGGTGTTCAAACACACGAACGTATATCCAGATTGTTGATTTTTCACCAAAAGGAGATGCGGTTTTGGTAGGATGTGATAGTGGTCATTTAGATAAGTTAGGGTGGAAGTATTCAAAAGCAAATTTGTCAGCATCTTATCTTACAGGTGTGCTTGTTGCGAAGAAGGCTTTAGAGAAGGATATCAAAGAGGGAATTATTGATATTGGCCTAAGAAGAGTCACAAAGGCAAATAAACTTTTTGCTGCTATTAAAGGTATGAAAGATGCAGGATTGGGTATCAATCTTGATCCAAAAATGTTGCCCGATGAGAAGCGTGTGCAAGGAGCTCATATTGCTTTATATGCACAGAGCCTGAAGAAAGAGAAGGCTGATCGGTACCAATCACTATTTTCAGGTCACTTAAAAAAACAAATAGGGCCCGAGGATATTACAAAAAATTTTGAGGAAGTTAAACAAAAACTTTTAGGAAAATGAAGAAAGAAGAAGAAAAACCGGATGTGTCTGCTGCGACTGATGTCAAAATTCAGGCTGAGAAGGATGTTATGAAAAACATTCCCCAGGATGAAGAAAGTTCAAAAAAGGTTGCTGTAAAGGAACAACATTTTGATACAGGATCTTGGAAGCCTAAAACCGAATTAGGATTAAAGGTTAAGACAAAGGAAATCACTGACATTGATGAGATACTAGATAAAGGGCTAAAGATCCAAGAAGCTCAGATAGTAGATGCTTTACTTCCTAATATGGAAGTTGAATTACTTTTAGTTGGCCAAGCAAAGGGAAAGTTTGGTGGTGGTCAAAGAAGAGTCTTTAAGCAGACACAGAAAAAGACTAGAGAGGGAAATAAACCTCAATTTGCTACTGTGGCTGTTGTTGGTAATAAGAATGGTTATGTGGGTGTAGGATATGGAAAAGGAAAAGAGACGGTTCCTGCACGTGAAAAGGCCATGAATAAAGCAAAATTAAATATTTTTAAGATTAGACGGGGGAGTGGTAGCTGGGAGAGCACTACTACAGAGCCTCATTCTATCCCTTTTAATGTTGAGGGAAAATCAGGAAGTGTACATATTAAGATCATGCCTGCTCCAAAAGGAAAGGGTCTTGTGGCAGAAAAGGAATGTCAGAAAATACTCTCTTTGGCAGGTATCCAGGATGTTTGGACGAAGACTAAAGGCCAGACAGGAACAAAGACAAATCTCATTAAGGCATGTATAGAGGCATTACGACAATTAACAAGGACTAAAATCTCACAAGATAAGTTCGAGGCACTTGGTATTGCTGACGGCATGGTCAAGGAGGAATCTAAGGATGAGTAAATTAGCGGTTATTCAATTGAGAGGGAGTATTGGTGTTCAAAAAATCATTAAGGATACTTTGACTCTGCTTGGTATTAATAGGAAACATGGTTGTGTTATTTTAGAGAACAATCAGTCTACATTAGGGATGATTAAGAAAATAGGATCCTATGTTACTTGGGGAGAAATTAATGAAGATACACTAAAACTTCTTCAAGAAAAGAGGTCTATCAAGGCTAAAGATAAAGAACAGAAGGAAGTCATTAAACCTTTTTTTCGATTGCATCCCCCTATTGGTGGTTTTGAGCGTAAAGGGATTAAGAAGCCCTTTACTATTGGGGGAGCTCTTGGGTATAGAGGGAATAAAATTAATGATTTGATAAAAAGGATGATTTAGATGGTAACATTTGTACGAAAGAAAAACAGTAGACAGCGTGGAACTAAGACTCATGGCTGTGGATCCATGAAAAAGCGCAGAGGAAAGGGTAACAAAGGCGGTAGTGGCAGGGCTGGAACTGGAAAGCGAGCAGATCAAGCTAAGCCTTCTGTTTGGAATAGTTCTTATTTTGGAAAGCATGGATTTCATAAGAAGAATACTATTAAAGAGAAAACAATTAACATCATTGATTTAGAATTTAGAGATGCGCTAAGTAAAAAAGAACAGGATACTTATACTGTAGATCTTACTGCTGCAGGTTATACTAAGTTGTTATCAAGGGGCAAGGTATCTAAGAAATTCAAAATTACTGTAAAAAGAGCTTCAAAAAAAGCAATTGATAAAATTCAACAAGCAGGCGGAGTAGTGGAATTACTTACAAAAAAAGCTCAGCCTGCAAAAGAAGAGGTAGCAAAGTAAGACAATGTCACTTTGGAACACCATACTTATGAATCTGCCTGAAGTGGCAGGTCCTACACAAAAAAGACTATCATTTAAGGAAAAATTAAAGTGGACTCTTATTACTTTAGTTCTTTTTTTTATTTTAGGAATGGTTCCCTTATTTGGCATTGGGAGGAATACCCTCCAACAGTTTGAGTTATTATCCGTTATTCTAGGAGCTCAATTCGGGTCTTTAATTTCTTTAGGTATTGGGCCGATTTTTACAGGTTCTATTGTTTTACAGTTACTTAATGGATCTGGAATCGTGAAATTTGATCTTACCACTCATGATGGTAAGAGGTCATTTCAGGGTGTGCAAAAGCTTATGTCTATTTTTTTCACTGTCTTTGAAGCAGGAATCTATGTTTTTATGGGGGGTTTAGCACCAAATCCTGCGTTCCAAGGAACCCCCTTACATTTTCAGTTGCAACTATTGCTAATCTTCCAATTATGTTTAGGCGGAATTTTAATATTATTTATGGATGAAGTGGTTTCAAAATGGGGATTTGGTTCTGGTGTAAGTTTATTCATTGCTGCTGGAGTTTCGCAACAAGTTTTTATTCGAGCACTAAGTCCTTTACCTTCTCCAACTAATCCAGGTATTGCTACAGGAGCAATTCCTGCTCTTTTTCAAAGTTTGTCGGTTGGGGATCCAATCACTGCTGGATTGATGTTAGCGGGTGTTCTTAGTACTATCTTTGTTTTTGTTATTGCTGTTTATGGGCAGGCAATGAAGGTTGAGATTCCCCTAAGTTTTGGGAGAATTAGGGGCCATGGTATTAGGTGGCCTTTAAGTTTTATCTACACTTCGAATATTCCTGTTATTCTTGTTGCTGCTTTACTTGCTAATATTCAATTGTGGGCAAGGTTATTGCAAAATTGGGGGCATCCCTTTCTTGGAACGTTTGTGGGAAACAGTCCTGTATCTGGATTTGTAGCATGGGTAACGCCACCTAATATTGTTGGCCAGATTATTAGGAGTAGCTTAACCGGTGCTGATGTTGGTAGGGCAATAGTTTACACACTCTTTATGATTTCTGGTGCTGTTGTATTTAGTATTTTTTGGGTGCAAACCTCTGGAATGGATGCTAGAAGTCAGGCTAAACAGATGATGTCTTCTGGATTACAGATTCCTGGCTTTAGAAAGGATCAGAGGGTTTTAGAGAGGCTGCTTAAAAGGTATATCGGACCTCTTACTGTGATGGGGGCTATTGCTGTTGGGTTGATGGCTGCTATTGCTGATATTACTGGAGCTCTTACAGGTGGGACTGGAATATTGCTTACTGTTATGATTATTTATAGGTTATATGAAGATATCTCAAAACAACACATGATGGATATGAATCCAATGATGAGGAAATTCATGGAATAAAATGGTATTTGACAGACTTTTAGATCCAATCTTTAATCCGTTGTTGGTATTGGGCCCTTTATGGGCTCTAGTAATTATGAGTTTTTTTATTTCTTTAGTGATTATCATCATCTACAAGTATACTACTGATCAGAACCTGATGAAGCAGCTTAAGGAAGAGCTTAAGGAGATTCAAAAAGAGATGAAGGATTTGAAGGATAAGCCTCAGGAGGCTATGAAAGTGCAGAAGAGGGCAATGCA
>JASMFX010000131.1 GCA_030751555.1 Candidatus Woesearchaeota archaeon
TCTCGCTCCTGGACAGGAGGATACCTTTGATCTTGTCTCAGAGCTTGACCTCCCTGCTGGTGAAGAGGTTAGCATTGTTGTAGATGCACTTGGTGACTCAACAAAATTCACAACTCAGATTGATGATTCTGACAGGAAGGGATTCTTTACACTTACTGGTGCTGCGATTGGTTCTATTCCAGAGCACCCTGTTTTTGTAGGGATTCTTCTCATTATTGTCTTAGGATTTATTGTGGCTTTTTATGTAAAGAAAAGAAGTGACTCTGGAGTTGCTAGCCCTATCCAGGTGAAACCGAGTTCTCCTTCAGATGTTAAACAAGTTCCACAAAAAGAATCTTCAGGAGAAAAGAAGTCGTCTGAACCGGAGAGGGAAGTGAGTACTAGTGCTCAACCAGAGACTAAGAAATCGGTTCCTCCAGCAACTGAAGAGACTTCTGGAAGCAGTGACAAAAGTGGTTCTATTGAGCCTTACTGGGATGAAAATGAAAAAAAGTAGGGATTGAACCCTGAAACTTTAAGTGCCTTCTTGCCAACTATTGAGGTATTTTTCTTGTTCCTCTGTTAGTTTATCTATTTCAATACCCATAGATTCTAATTGCAGTGTTGCAATCTCATCATCCTTTTCTGGAGGCAATTGATAGATTTTTGGCTCTAATTTTCCTTTGTTTTGGACTAAGAATTCACATGCAAAGGCTTGGTTGCAAAAGGACATAGCCATAATAGTTGATGGATGGCCTTCTGCTGCTGCTAGGTTGATAAGTCTTCCTTCTCCTAGGATAAATATGCTTCTGCCATTCTCCAATTTGTATTGATCCATGAATGGCCTGATACGCCTTTTTTCCTTTTTGTTTTCTTCTAGCGTTGATATTTCAATCTCAGCATCAAAGTGGCCTGCATTACACAACAGTGCGCCTTCCTTCATAGTTTTTATATGATCATATGAAATCACATGTTTATTTCCTGTAACTGTGATAAAGATATCACCTTCCTCAGCTGCCTTAACCATGGGCATGACTCTATGGCCATCCATGGCTGCTTGTAAGGCACAAAATGCATCTACTTCTGTAACAATGACTTGTGCATCAAGTCCTTGTGCTCTTTTTGCAACACCCTTTCCGCAATTACCATATCCAATTACGACAACGGTTTTTCCTGCTACAATCACATTAGTTGCTCTTAGAATTCCATCAAATACGCTTTGGCCAGTTCCCTTAATGTTATCCATAAGGTGCTTTGTGTTTGCATCATTTACAGCAACAATAGGATATTTCAATGCTTTATCCTTTTCCATTGCATTTAATCTGATAATACCTGTTGTTGTTTCCTCAGCCCCTCCAATAATATTCGGGATTAATTCTGTGTGTTTGTTGTGGATTTCACTTACCAAATCACATCCATCATCTATTGTTATATCAGGTTTAAAGTTAATAACATTGGTAAGATATCGGTAATAGTCTTCATTGGTTTCGCCTTTATAGGCCCAAATATGCACGCCTTCTTTAGCTAGTGCTGCAGCAACATCATCTTGGGTAGAGAGAGGATTGCATCCTGTGATAGCAACCTTTGCTCCTCCAGCAATCAAAGTCCTTATAAGAATACCTGTTTCTTTAGTGACATGGAGTGCGAGGCCCACTTTAACATCTTGCAATGGTTTTTCTTTAACAAATCTTTCCTTAACATTGAGTAGAGCCCCCATCTGCATCTCTGCCCATTCCAGGTTTTTCATGCCTTGCTCTGCTAGTGAAATATCCTTTACTTCGTAATTGTCTCCTTTGTCCATAGTATCCCTCCAATTCTCATAAAGTGAGTCAATAAACGTTTATATACTTTTTTCTTCAAATAGTTAAAAATGTCCGTAAAATACGTATAAAACTGGACAAAAATAGGAATATTTATATATAAGTTGTACATTATAGGTTGTATCGCCTGTAAGGCTCTCTGATAATCAACCCCCCAACGTTGATAAATCAATTCTTTTCGGAGAGCCGTACAGCAATAGAAGAGGGTGGTTAATTCTTTATGGGGGAATTTGAATGAGTTTGCAAGATAAAGATAAGAAGATAATTGGATTGCTCAAGGAGGAGGGCAGGGCTTCGATTAGAGATATTGCTAAAAAGACTAACCTCAGACCATCAACTGTTCATCAGAGGCTTCGGAAGCTTCAGGATGATCAGGTTATAGAGAAATTTACTGTTAAGCTTAACAATGATGCTGTAGAAGAGAATTTTATTGTTTTTATTCTTGTGAATACTAAGAAGCACCTCAGTGCGGCAGCATTATCACATCCTTCAATCAAAGAGGTCTTTGGGGTAACTGGAGAGTTTGATCTCCTCATAAAGTGCAAGTTTAAGGACATTGTTGCATTTAATCATTTTATTATTGAATTTA
>JASMFX010000132.1 GCA_030751555.1 Candidatus Woesearchaeota archaeon
TTTTTCTTCTAAATATTGCATAAATCCAGATTGTAAAAGTGATTGCAGATTGTAAAGCATTTTTTGCTGCTTAAACTCTTTACTATCTAGATTTGCCTTGAATAAAGGATATTTTCTCTTTCCCTTTCTATCGATTTTTTCGATAATCAAA
Organism: Candidatus Woesearchaeota archaeon; assembly: GCA_030751555.1. The sequence goes on from JASMFX010000132.1 coordinate 152, forward strand.
CCAAGTTTTACTAGATCATCTAAGTTCTTTTTAACTGAAGTATGGGCAATTTTAATATTTCTACTAATATCCATAAGATAATGATCTTTAGTAGGATTAAGAAAAAACACTTCTAAGGTTCTTGAAGTACTACTTTTTTGTAACATATATTACAATAATGTTATATATAGTATATAAATGTTTTGTTTTTTTTAATGTTTCTTAATATTTTGTTCCCTTTGTCATCCCACCGCATAAAATAAAAAATACCTAGCTTCTCTTCAATCTCCTGACGCAACACCCAACAGAAGATATTAAACAATCAACTTCAAGACTTCCACCACGCCCCATTTAAAAACCTTTTCCGAAAATTATATTAATACAATATGCTTTCTGGATAAAAAACACAGGGAGATGATACCAATGGCTATTAGGACTAGTATTTGTGATGAATTGTTATTTCTTTTGCATGGTTATAATTTTGATGATAGAGTACGATTTGCCGCTGATAATTGGGTTGATATTGAGCAGGCCACTTTCGTAGAAGGAATGCCTGTTACGCAGATACCTTATGAAGAGGTTACAAGACGAGCTGAACATATGCGTAATAGTAATGTATTGCTAACAGCAGTGCATTGGCTCTTAGCAGGAGGAGATGGTGTCTTTGGCGAGGATGGATTTTATATTGACCAGGGTCCTCATCTTACAATGGGCTCTGCCGAGCGCAGGAATCGTACTGCAGCATATGTGGAGCTATTGTGCCAATATGCCACCCTGCTCAGAGGGGGCGAAGTTGATAGTGAGAATCCATTATATGCAGTATGGGGTTCACCAGACCAGAGAAATATTGATGAAAGCATCGGCATGGAACAAGCATATAGAAACGCCAGTGAGGTTCTCGCTAGTTGTATCACAGACAAGCATCCAGTCATTGTTGCATTTGAGCGCTTGGTCAGTAAAGATAGAGATGGAGAAACAAACTTTGGAACTACACTCTATGATGTTGCGCAGATTGTAGTGGGAGCAAGAGAGATTCTTGTCCCTGAAAGAGCAGAAAGAGTATATGGATTTATGGATGCGAAAGCAGCAGTTGGTATGGGAGAAGATCCTGCAGAGGTTATGAGAAACCCCCTGATGCCTGGACATGTCCATGTACAGGATCCTTTTTCATTAGGCCCTCCTGGATGGAATAAAGCGGGTGTGTTTAATGGTGAAGGCGCATATGACTTCAGGCCTTTGGTTGAGAGGCTTGTTGAGATAAACCAGAGCGGAAGACCTATTACAGTATCAATGGAGCCCTTCAAGCCTTTCTTTGATGCCACAAACCTTACTCCCAAAGAGACGTTTCCAAAAAGCATAGGTTTAGTTAGGGACTTAATTAGAGATGCTGGGGGAAGTTATTTGCCGTAGAAGGCTTTAGAGATGAAGTTGTTTATATGATTAAGTGTTAGTTTTCATTCCTAGTTTAGGATATATCTTGTATCTGCCTTGTCAAACGCTTCAAAAAGTCATCAATCTTGTTTACAATGTGGATGTATGCTTCTCCCATTTGATTATCACCACATTGAGCATAGTGTTGGGGATTGGGGGTGAATTCAAGGGAAAGATGCAGCCTGCCTCTCCTCCTTTCTTCATTTACAACGTGGGGTCCTCGTAAGAGTAGTCTTTCTTCAGGATCATGTTTCTTTTCCTCAAATTCTAATACCTGTTGAGCCATGCGATATGATTCAAGTTCTTCAGCTAAACCATTAACTTGAGGCCTTACTCCCCTAGTAGTATAATCACCCAGAGGAGGACTAATATCCTTAATAACATGAGATCTTTGAGGTTCCATACCAGGGTTTGGAACAAAACCATCAGTGTATAATGCAATGATGCCATGATCTGATGCAAAAGTGCTTCGGTGCCTATTTATTGATTGGAATCTCAAACCTTTAAGAGCCATGCCATCAGGAAACCATTCTACATCGGCCGACCATCCAGTGTATAGATTTGCTCCTGATCCTAGAGGGGTAAAATGATAAGCTGTTAAATGTGGCCTCCATACTGCATATCCTGTGTCGAGTTTAAAATCCAGAAGATTGCTGTAGCTGGAAATCTTTCCATCTCCAGCTGAGTGAAGGAGAAAATCTCCAGAAGTATCTTTAGTTAAGAAATCTTTTATTTCTGTTCTGTGTATTTCAACAAATCTCATTGTTCTTGGTCTCAACCATCTTGCATCAAAAAAATGAGGTATACGTTGACCAAGATGCAACCACCAATCTGTTAACTCATCAATACCTGCTAAGTGTTTATCATCCATTGAATAGTTAGCCCGGATTTTACCCTTTTCCCTGGATTTTTCCATCTCAATTGTTAGAACATGAGGCCTGTGTTTTTGCTTAAATTGGATATCAATCCTGCGTCCTTTTTTTGACATATCGACTCTCTGAAATGTGAATTCTTTGAATCTTCTGCTTTCATAGAAATGCTCATCAAAAAGGTCTTTTTTAGAGTGTTCACCCATCCAGGTCATATGGAATGAAAGATCATTTAGAACAAGCCACTGGTAATCCTCTTGCCTCAATGTTTTTTTCTCAATACCAAGGCGATCAAAATCAGACTCTCCCCATGAAGGGATCCTGCCAAACTCTATCCCCTTAGCTTTTGCAAGTTCAACATAGTTAGTTCTTTGAGGCATAGAGGGAGTAAACCATCCAGGATATATAATAATTGTTGTGTTGGAATGGATTAATCATGCTGAGGATGGATATTTTTTCGGCTGCTTTTAGTTAATGTGCCTTTACTTTTTTCTCCCCGTACCTGGGTAAGGGGAGAAAAAAGTAATTCTATGTAGTCGCCAAAAGCAATCGGGCTGAGAATGATTCTACAATAGTCAATCACCACATTTAAATACCAGTAATTCCAATTCAATCCAATGGAAGAGGTTCATAAATACTTTATAGCTTCATTTGTTGTTATTATTCTCTTAATCAGTGGATTATCTTATTATCAATACACAGAGTTTGAGGCATTAAAGCAGACATTCAGGTCTAATTATCTTGATCTCAATAGCAAGATTGATATAACAACAAGCAACTTAGATGCAAAGCTCAATGTTGAGGTAACTAACCTCAAAGGAACTATCTCTACTTTAAATGATGATACTAATAAAAAAATTGATGATGTGAATACTAAGATTACACAAACCGAAGCGCAGATTGGAGAGGTT
>JASMFX010000133.1 GCA_030751555.1 Candidatus Woesearchaeota archaeon
AGCAAGATAGACTCGCTTTCCACATAGTTAAGAATTGTTTTATTATCTCCATAAAAATAAGCAAGCCACGCACTTGTATCCAGCAAGAACTTATCTGACATGCTTACCCCCCTTTTTCCCTAAAAACCCATAGAGAGAATCCTGCTTTGATATCTTTTTTATCATGCCTTTAATAACATCATTGTAAGAATCAAGCCTAGACCGATCTCTAAAATTCTTTAGCCAGTCTACTACCTCTTCACTTACCTGAATGGTTGTTACCATCTTATGATGATTTATGCTATAGAACTATAGATTATAGCACTATATAAAACTTCCTATTTTGCGTAAGTTTATTAACTATGAATAGAATAGATACTGCATGAGATACATCCCGATCAAAATAACCTATGAGAACAAGCCAAACTCAAAATTCCCTATTTGGTATACCTGTGCATTGCCAGGTGAAGTTCCCTATCCAAATAGTAAGAATAAGATTAGGACCCTTACAAGCCCTTCAATGAGCGGCCTTGCCAACTTTATAACCGCAGCACATAAACATTACAAAAGAAATCATAATGCATCTGTAGGCCTTTCTCCGGACTCTGATTTGCCGCAAACTACAAGAGGACAGACAGAAAACCTGATAGAAAAGCTGCATCTGGAGATGGAGTAGTGACTCATTCTGAGATAGCAAAGGCTTATTTTGAGAGAATTCTTCGAAGAGAGGTTCCCATTATTGAATCATATACAGTAACTGCGCTGGAAAGGTACGATTAATACTATTTCCTCCCATACTTATCATCAACCCTCTCCTTATCATCAGGGTCAAAATGACCATAAGAGATAGCTAAGATAGTAACATGACCATTAAGAGCAGAGGCTCTATGACTCATCCCCTTAGGAATAAAGAATTCATCATCCTTCTGAGCCTCAATCTTAGCGTCATCCAACTCCACCTCAGCAGAGCCATCAATAATCTTCCAAAACTCATCCCTAGTCTTGTGCTTTTGCTTTGAGATATGCTCTCCATCTTTAATATAAAGAATTTTAAGCGTCCCTAGCTCTGAAAATAAGAACTGTTCAAACTTGCCCCAAGGCTTTTCTTCAATTATCTTTTTTGGGTTAGGTAGTTTTGTCATAAAAACAAATAGTTTAAATGTATTTAAAAGCTTTCTGGTAGAATAATATTAATCCCCCATTCCACCACCAATAAACATATAAACATGTCTTGTCTTAATTTTCTGGGGAAAATGGAAAAATACCAAGAAGAATTTACAGAGTTAATAGCCGGTGCAGAGGGAATATTCTTTGCAGATGATCTCAAGCTTAAAGATGGCAGGCCAACACCGTATTTCATAAACATGGGGGTGTTTGGAGAGAAAGCCTCATTAACCAACAAATTAGGAAAATACTATGCTGCTATGATTAAAGAGCAGATCGACAAAGGGATGAAGATTGATATTATCTTTGGCCCTAGTTACAAAGGGTCTGCAATTGCTTTCACAACAGCTATGGCATTACTCCAAGACCATAATATTGACCTAGGTGTTGCTTATGACAGAAAAGAAGCTAAGACCCATGGTGAAGGATCTAGCGCAAAGGATATCTTAGTCGGCGCTAAGATCAAGGAAGGGGATAATATCTTTATTGTTGATGATGTTACATCTAGCATGAAAACAAAGTATGATATGATTACAAAACTACAAGACGTTGCCAAGGGTGAAAACTTCAAGTATAATATTGTGGGTATTGGATTAGGAGTTAATCGTGAACAGACAACCCCAGCCTATGAGAATCCAGAAGATATTGCAACCCTTAAAGTAGGAGAGAAAGGAGAAAACGCTGTTGAGGATTTTAGTAAAAAAACCAACATCCCAGTATTCTTTGTCATGGGCGTAAGAGAGATGGTAGATTACTTGTTTAAGAACAAAATACCAATCCTAGTAAACAATGAAAAAAAGCCCATTGATGAATCTACAAAGGCTAAATTTGATGATTATCTAGAAACCTATGGAACCTAAAATGAACATAGCAGACAAAACAATCGAAGCCATCAACAAAAAACAATGCCCTATCTGTGTTGGTTTGGATCCAACAATAGATAAGATTCCTAAATTTATTGTAGATAAACAAGTAAAAGAGCATGGCAACACCACAAAAGCAGTTGCTGAATCATTCAAAGAATTCTCTTACGCACTTCTAGATGAACTCCACCACTTAGTCCCTGTTGTCAAGCCAAACATTGCTTTTTGGGAGATGTATGGCCCAGCAGGAGTCGAGGCCTTAATTGAAACAATAAAATATGCAAAGGATAAGGGTCTCATCGTGATTATAGACGCCAAACGCCAAGACATTGGCAACACCTCAAAAGCTTATGCCCAAGGATTAATAGGAGATGTCCCTCTCCCAAAAGATTCCACAACAAACATTGATGCAGATTGGGTTACAGTGGGTGCTTACTCAGGATCAGACACCATTAACGAATTCATAGATGTGTGCAAATCAAATAACAAAGGGATCATTGTCTTAGTGAGAACATCCAATGATTCTGCTAAAGAGTTTCAAGATTTAAAATCAAGTGAAAAAGAATTATTCAAACATGTAGCAGCAAAGGTTAATGAATGGGGCAAAGATCTTATTGGAGAAAAAGGATTTTCAGCTGTTGCAGCTGTTGTAGGAGCAACCTATCCAGAAGAAGCAGCTGAATTGAGAAAACTAATGCCGAACACCTTTTTCCTTGTTCCAGGCTATGGAGCACAAGGGGGAGGAGGAAAAGACACTATCCCTAATTTTAATGATGAAGGATTTGGAGCTGTTGTAAATTCATCAAGAGGAATAATATTTGCCTACCAAAAGGATGACAAGGATGAGAAAGACTTTGCAATCTCTGCTAAAGATGCTATTATTGCTATGAAACATGATATCCTTAATGCAATGAAAGAAGCAGATAAACTTCCTGAGGGATGGACTGTAGAATAATTAGTGAGAAACTATTTCTTAAACAACCCAAATAAAATAGCCCAAAATCCACATTGAACTTTGGACGATTTTGCCACATTCACTAACAACCTATTTTTCCTATCTCCCCTTACCCAGGTACGGGGAGATAGGAAAAATTATATAAAAGGCGTTCAGAAATAAAAGCTGAAAGAAAATATCGTGGCCGGAAATGGCAAAGCCAAACTAAACATCTACTTGATACTCCTTCAATTTCATCTTTAACCCTTCAACATTCTCAAAAAATATAGTCTTAATCCCAAGCGATTCTGGGATAGCTAGATTCCTCTCAGTATTATCTATAAAAATAGAACCTTTAGGAACAGATGAAAACATCTCTGCCTCAGTTTTCATGCAATGAACTTCAGATGAAATAATGATAGGATCGAATATCCCCTTCAATCCAAATTCTTTAATTAAAAAATGAGCTCGCTCCAATGGGTTGTCAGTAATTATACCCAATTCATGACCCTTTTCCTTTAATGATAAAGCTATGGCCATGACCTCATTGTTTAAGGGAGTATTCCCAAGAACCTCATCGAGTTTTCCATAATCAAGATCCACTCCAAGACTTTTGCCTAAATCATCCCAAACATCCTTAAACATGACTTTACCAAGATAAAGATCACTAGAATAGATGTTATAACCTTCTGTAACCTTATCTAATCCCAATCCAGAGAGTTTGGCCAGATTCTCACAGATCTGCCCACCCCCTGATTTATTGAGTGTTAAAACACCATCAAGATCAAAGTAGATTTTCATAATAGTAGGAGAATGCTATATGATTTAAATGTTTCGATGGAATAATTTAACCACACTCTTCCCCATTCTCAACCAATATACTCCCAGAACAATACAAAGGCTTAGTTTCAGAGCACTCACCAAGTGGAGTACCATCTGAACAGCCAAACTCCCTGACAAAAAAGCCTCCTAAATTATGTTCAGATGTGTTTGTAATATTTTTCTCTTTTGAAAGAACCCTCTCATTCAAAACTTCCTTTCGTTCGCCAACATTAATCTCCATTAAATCCGCAACAAGCCGATCATAATCTTTTATAAAAATCCCAGTGATATTAAAAGGCCCAGTTATCTCTCCCTTTTCAAACAGATAGAGATCAGTCTCTTTCACATCTTTAACCTCAATTTGATTATCGAAATCATCAACAAGAAATCTAATATAGGTAGAATCAACTAATCGATACTCCAAAAAACCTAAAAAATTAACCAACCTGCCATGAAGCTTGTCAATATCAGAAAATTTATCAAAAGACACTAGCTTAGCTGTAGACTGATTATACTTCTCCTTGGCAATAATAGAAACATTCTCTGTGTATTCAAACTGCTCTCCAATAAATAAATTGTAATACATAATAACAGCCACAATAATCAAACCTAGATACAGATACCTCTTTTCCATTAGCACACTCTCAGAATAATGGGTATTTAAACATTCTGATGATACAAATGTTTAAAAATGCTTTAATAATCTCTAATGCATGAAAACCTATATAAGGGCAAAAGTAGCTGTATATTATGGTGATATAGGTATTTTAACTAGGAGATATTCTGATGACTTTAGGAAGTTAGGGGGAGTTGCGGGGATAAGCCAATTATATGCAATGACAGAAACAGAGGAAGGAGCTGATTATCGATACATGATTTCATCAGACAACTCAAATCCTAATATTGATTATAACACAGTGATTACTGTCTGCGGACCGAATAGGAAAAAAGTCCAAAGGAGATTCAGAGAATTTAGCACTACTCTAGGTATACGCACTCAGGCTCCGCCAAATGGATTAGAAAAAAGATGGGAGGCCATCGCAAAAGCAGTTGGCAATCAGATCTCTTGATTCCCACCACTAAACATCTTCTTCATGACTGGAACTGCAAACACTAAACACAATATCAGATACCAATACCACTCCAATCCTAGTATATCTGGTATGACCTTTGCCAAAAATAATGTCGCAAAGAGCGTACTCATCTTAATGAAACTAACATCATACCATCTTAAAAGTGGTATCTTACTATCTGCCCATTCAAACAATCCCATGTTAAACACCTCGTTTTGATAATACTACTACAGCTCCTAGAATAACTAATAAAGTTAACACCCCAATAAGGATAAACTTAATCCTTCTTTCTTTATCACTTAATTGCTTCCATTTCTTTTGTTTTTTCCATTTATCCTTATTAGTCAGTCCAACTATAAAAAACACCAAACCAATAATCCACATAGCACTGTTTTGAGAGCCTAGCCCAATAATAAAAAACACAAGCCCTAGATTAAAAAACGTCCTATAATCTGGCTCATGTTTTCCTTTCTGAGTATAGAGAATAAACGCAGCTATGACTCCAAATAAAACAATCACTGCAAATACTATCCATAATATTGGAGCCATGACATCTTTCCCATTCTTGTGTTTTTAAAACTTTCGCAGACAAGGATTAGTCAAATTTGGTATGTGAATCGCAGCCATCTAGCATTCTGATCAGATTACCCATTTGAGAATTTCGCCGAACATACTAACAGCCTATTTTTCCTATCTCCCCATACCTGGGTAAGGGGAGAGAAAAAATCAGGTGAACAAGTGTTCAGAAAGAAATCTGTAAAAAAATCCGTCTGCTCGAGCTTATCCACGGGCTAAAGCCCGTGGCTTTAAGCTCTCGCAATTAATAGACGGATTTTAAACTTCAAATAAAGCATATATTGCTTCAAAGCATTCATCCCCACACTAAAGTGTGCGGCTTTCTGCTTTATTTGAAGTAAGATAATGTTACGGCCAAAAAAAAGTTCATCAGGATTCTTCAGCCAGCAAAACAGGTCTACATACTCAATCATCGAAATATTTAATAAGAAGATATGACTAACATTTTAATATGACGCTTGAATTCTTCGGAAAACAGATTAGTGGGAAATACACAATACCTTCAGGAATTGTAACAGTAACCCTAGATGTTTTAAAAAAAATAGCAGAAATACCTCAAATCGGTGTCTTAACAACTAAAAGTGTTGGCCCAGAGGTAAGAGAGGGAAACCAAGAACCTGTCTTTGCCCAAATTAACAAGGACAAGTTCACAAACGCAGTAGGTCTAGCGAATCCTGGATGTGATCTATTTGCAGAGGAATTAAAAAACCTCGAATTACCCAAAGATAAATTTCTACTAGTAAGCATTTTTGGAGGATCTCCAGAGGAATTTAAAAAAGTAGCTGAGACAATAGAACCATATGCAGACGGATTGGAACTAAATTTCTCATGTCCCCATGCAGAAGGTCTAGGCCAGGCAATCTGCTCATCTCCAGAGATTGCTACAACATATCTAAAAGCAGTCCAAGAGGTTACAAAAAAACCAATTATTGTAAAGCTATCTCCAAACATAGAGAATATTAAACCCGTTGCCAAGGCTCTTATCGATGCAGGAGTTGATGGTATAACAGCAGTAAATACAGTCGGCCCAGAAGAAAACAAAGAACCAATCTCAGGAGAAGTTGTACTTTCCCACAAAACAGGTGGAATATCAGGCAATGAAATAACAGAGATAGGGCTGGACAAGGTAAGGCAGATAAAAGAAGTTTGCTCTGAATATGATAGAACTATCCCCATCATTGGCATGGGGGGTATCAGCTGCTATGATGACGTAAAAGCATATGAAGAAGCTGGAGCAGATATTATTGGAATTGGCACAGCATTAACAGGCTTAGACACTGAACAAACAAAGAAATTTTTTTCCAATATTGAGAATCCAGAAAAAGAAACATACCAAATTGATAATAACCTTATGCAGTTCAGTGAACTCACCATTAACAAAGTTGATAGACTCGCAGAAGATCTCATTATCCAGCATTTTGACCAGTCAATTGAATGCAAGCCAGGCCAATTTTATTTTCTCTGGATTCCAGGTTACATGGAAAAACCACTTGCTCCAGCTATTACCCACCCAGCAACATTTGCTGTGAGAGTCATAGGCCCATTTACAACAAAACTCTCTGAGATGAATCCTGGAGAAAAAATAATGATAAGAGGCCCCTATGGAAATGGATTTACCATAATGGACAAAAAAATGCTCCATTATAACCTCATAGGGGGAGGAACAGGTATTGCCCCCCTAATTTATCTTGCTGAGGAATTAGCAAAAAAAGGCATCTCCAAAGAGCACATCCATGTTTTCCTTGGAGGAAGATCAGCTAATCAAATATACTTTTCAGAAAAGTTTAACAGAATCGCTGATGTCCATGTAAGCACAGATGATGGATCTCTAGGATATAAAGGATTTGTCACAGATATGCTTGAACAATACCTAAAAAAGCATCTTGATAGAAGGGCATATAACTACATCTGCGGCCCTGAGATCATGATGAAAAAAGCTTTTGATATTGCCAAAGAGTATCCACATGAAGAGATCGAGGCAAGCATAGAACGCTACATGAAGTGTGGTGTTGGGATCTGTGGAATCTGCTCAATGGATGGCATGAGGACCTGTGTGGATGGAACTGTTTTTAATAAGGAATTTCTTGAGAAATCAAAGTGCTTTGGAGTCTGCCATAGAAAAAAGACTGGCGAGATTGAGAAGTATTAAGCAAAGAGAAATTGAAATACATCATCATTTTTTAAATTTTCTAAGGATTCGTGTAAATTAACTTTGTACTTTTCAATTTCCTCGATTTCTGATTTTAGTCTCTCTATCATCTGTCCCAAGTCAATATCATGAATATTTACTCTTTGAGCTCCTATAAAAAAATCAAAGCCTTTTGATCCAACTAACGCTTCTTTGATATGATTTCTATCTATCTCCTTCAAAAATTCAATTTCATTTTTTAAACTGCTCTCTTCAGCAGATAATAGTTTAGCCAAATGTTCATAAGCTTTAGCTCTAGCCAGCCATATTTTAAGTTCACCATCGATTGCCAAAACATAAGAAATAAATGCAGGTTAGTTTGTTTTCTCTAGTACAGTTGCAAATTCTCTTTGAAGAGGATTAGCATGATCATAAAAATAGACAATCTCTACGGTCCCAATGCTTGCCCTGAGCTCCCCAGTCTCCAAAACTATCAGTCCAACAAAATTATTTTCTTTGGGAGGTATGGGAACAAACAAATCCAATCTTTCTATAATCTTTTTATCCCAATTGCCACTTGGTAGATTTTCCCCATCACCTTGAGATTTCAATAATAGCATCCATTGCTCTTGAGAAAGTTCGCCTAATACTCCAAAGCTTTTTTCAAACATAAAATCATTATAACCCACTAATATAAAAAAGTATCTTTTAGAATACAAATCTTTAAAAGTAACCTTCTTTATGTAGTTCACATGATAATCGAAGGAATCTTCACAACACATGAAAAAACATTCAAATCACAGGTAAAAATAGATACAGACACAGGATTAATCACAGAGGTTGGTGAAAACATTGGAAATGCTGATTACATATTCGACGAAAACCACAGGATATTCCCAGGATTCATAGACATCCATGTCCACAGCAGAGAAGATACATCTAAAAAACAGAACTACAAGGAAGATTTCTTGACTGTATCCCAGGCAGCGATCATGGGAGGAGTTTCTGGCATAATGGACATGCCAAATAATCCCATCCCTCCAGTGGATGATGATTCATACAAAGCAAAGAAGGAACTCACAAAAAAGGCAATTGTTGATGTGTTATTATATGCAGGCATAGGTCCAAAAACAAATCCTTTATCCTTCAAAGTCCCTTACAAAGCATATATGGGACCATCTATAGGCGACCTTTTCTTTGACAAGGATGAAAAAATCAATGCAGTCATCCCAAAATACAAAAATAATTTTATCTCATTTCATTGCGAATCAGCAGATCTTTTGAAGGAACATGAAAAAGAAGAGACCCATGAGAAAAAACGCCCAGAGATCTGCGAAGTTAATGCTATCAAGCATGCTATTACTATTTGCAAGGAAAATAACATTCGCATGAATGTAGCTCATCTTTCAACAAAAGCAGGATTGCAAGAAGTATTAAAAGCAAAGGAGTTTATGGACGTTACTAGCGAAGTCTGCCATCACCATCTTTTTTTTGATGAGGTAAACAAGCAAAAAACAGAAAAGCCAGGTTTCCTCCAGATGAATCCACCTCTAAGATTAGAGGAAGATAGAAAATTTCTTTTAGAACAGTTAAAAATAGGGAATGTAGACTATCTAACAACAGATCATGCCCCTCATACATTAGAAGAAAATGAAAAAGGCATTTCTGCGTTTAGGTTATACCTGAATCTGTAATCAATTACAATTTTTTTGAATGTTAAGACTTGGTTTCTCGGTTTAGTATTTGCGGTGCCTGAAAGTATTTTCAATCAAACTCAATATGAAAAATCGGATACGGTTGTATTGCTTATAGCATAGTAATTTTGATTTGGCAAGAATATTTGAATTTAATACAATTACCCTTACTTTCTAATTTGATTAGATTCCTATTTGGGGTTAAAGGTGGTTACTTGGCAGCCAAAAGCGAACTTTTCTACGAACCGGTGTTTGACGTGAGGAGGTTATTGTTAATGGTGGATTGGAGGGGGATCCTGTGAGAATT
>JASMFX010000134.1 GCA_030751555.1 Candidatus Woesearchaeota archaeon
TCCATCCAAGAAAAACAGAATAGGTAGGGGTGGGACACTCAATACAAGGTAGCATGATGGGTGGTTTACACGCTATATTTTCATTCCATAATATATATGACATCCATCACTTCATCAATCTCGTTAATAATATTAAAATACTCAGGAATCAATTCCTTTATCCTAGAAAATTCCTGAGATTTCTTCAGCAAACTAATAACAACTTGACCTTTTGCTACCCTCTTGATCTCCTTCAACCCTTTCTCAACATCCTCAAAATTATGCAGAGCAGTAACGCAAACAACATAGTCAAAACTCTTATCCTTGAAAGGCAGTTGCTCTCCAGATCCGAACACCTTGATCTTTGGATTCTTCTCAAGTAATGATAAACTTGGATCCAAACCAACCACCTTACAGTCCCAATCACTGCTCAATCCAGAGCCACAACCAATATCCAAGAGAGTATCTGTTTTTTTAGGCTTGATATACTGTTTAATTAAAGCCAGCTTCTTCAACTGCTCTTCTCTATGAAGTTCATCATATCCCTCAGAGATTTCATCGTAATACTCCATAACCTCCAGAACACCTCTTAAGTTGATAAATCTTTGCTTCATAGGGGGGAGGCAAGCCATAGAATCAGCAAGTATACCATCAAAAAAAACATCTTTGGCGGGGGCGGGACACTCAATACAAGGTAGCATGATGGGCGGTCACAACGCCATAAATCACACCCAACCAAAAATAATATAAACAACCTAAACAAAGTTCTTAACATGGGAAAAGCATTTTGGGTGATAATAGCACTCCTGGTTATTGGAACAGGAATTATCTACAGCGCTCTCCAGACAGATTTTTCAGATCTTGGTGAAACAAGAACTTTTGTAGGTGCAGTATTTGGATGGTTTAAACAGGTTGGAGGCTCCAGCTATGAAGTTGGCAAAACTGCAGCAGAACAAGATTGGCTTCCTGAACTTGATAATGGAACATTGATAATTAATGATGAAGAGGTGAACTAATGGCATTAGAATTACCAGAAAGCACAGAAGAATGCATTTATTTTACAAGAAGAGCAGATGACAATGGGAAAATAATTTGTTGGGTACCGAAAGAAAAATGCCCTGAGTGCAACGAAGGCTTAATGGGAAAGCCAAAACACGATGATGGCAAGGTAAAAATAAGAGCTAAAGAATACACCTGCCCCAAGTGCAATCATTCAGTTGAAAAAAAGGAGTATGAAGACACATTAACCGCAAATGTTATCTACACCTGTCCTCACTGTCAAAAAGAGGGAGAGATCCAAATTCCTTTCAAGAGAAAAAAAGTCCAGGGCGCAGATATGCTCAAATTTCAATGCGAAGGCTGCCAGAAAGATATTGAAATTGCTAAGAAGTTTAAGAAGAAAAAGGAGAAATAGGGTGTGCTATCCCAATTCTTTCCTGATCACTGAATAAAATTCAGTTGAGCAGTACCATCCTTCCTTTATCATTTGATCAAGTTTATCAAGTGCTTGTTTTTTTGAAAGCTCCTTTTTATGGATAAGATGTAAAATCATAAAAAAAGTTCCAACACAATCTACCCCTTTATGTTCAGCCATTGCACGCAGGTCTTGGTCATCCATAACAGCTGTATAGTTTTCCTGATGTGCTAATTGAATAACTTCCCTATCTGCTCTACTCACTGGCAACTTTTCAATGTCTGGAGAAACTCTAACACCTATTACATGTATCCTACCGGCAGATATCAAATCCTTGATAATGGAAGCATCTGGATAACCCTCGCCAGAATTAACTACCTCTTCATGGACAGCCTTGGGAATGACATTCTTTGCTGAAATCCCCAATGTCTTTCGGAGCAAGCCAACTTTTCCAAGATAGATTAACGGGCTTGCATCAAACACAAATCCTTTCATTTGAGAGCCCTGGCAATATCCTTCTTCAACCCTTCAACATCTCTAACCCAAACAACCCCTTCTTTCTTGATAAGATCTGCTAGTTCCCAAACACTGATTCCAGCTAATTCTGCTGCTTTTGAAAAGGTTATGTGACCTTTTTGCAATAGTTCCAATGCTCTCTTCTTTTTCCATTCTTCTGTAGCTAGTGCTAAGAGTTTCCTTATTGCTTCAGAAGTCTGCTCAAGCTTTTCATCTTTGGCAAACTCTTTAATGTCATCCTCCATCTTCTCAGATACACGTGTTGATACAATTCCCATTATAATCACCAATATACATTGTATAATATGTAAACATTTATAAAAGTTTCGCTTTTTTACATTATCATTTTACATTATGTTTCAACTCCTGGATAGAAATTAAACTTATGCACTTTTGAAACTTGCAAAGTGATATATTCTTTAATGATATCTGAATAGTTTTCTTTTAGCTCCATCATGATTTTCCTAAACTGATCTGCATTATCAACATCCATATTAATCTCTAAATCCCACTTGCCAAGAGACTTTGAATAAAACCAAATATGCTGTTCAGCATGAAAAAACTCCAATATTGCCTTTTCTCTTTTTTGAGGGACAGAATGTAAAGAAAACAATACTTTGTAAGATTCCTGATTAAGGAGTGTAGAATTGGGCAAGAGAACGTAATTATGGATTATCTGGGCTTGCTCCATTATCTTGATTCTCTTTGCAACAAGATCCGCTGTTTTGCCAATTTTCTTTGCAATTTCAGTGAGAGATACCCTTGCGTTAATCCCAAGACATGAAAGAATTGCCCTGTCAACAAGGTCAATCTTTGATTCTTTAGCTTCTGATCCAAAATACATTGGTTTTCTTACATTGGGGGAAGAGCTTCCTATCAGATAATCTCTAAAAAAGAAAGAAGAATAGACCATGATACCTATCTCTTTTTCTGCAATATAGGTAATATTCTTGACAGCATCTTAAAGAGTTTTAAAAAAAAAGGAGGCAAATTAGTTGCCTGCATGTCAGATGGAGAGCCATTTGTCACTGCAAATTACTCATTTATTATTGAACTAGCAAGATCCTGTGGAAAACATAACCTCCCTTTACTTCTCTTCACAAATGGCATCTACTGCACTGATGAGAAGATACAAGAATTAAAAAACGCTACAAAAGGTAAGATATCATATTGCATAAGTATACAAACCGGAATTAAGGAAAGATATAGAAACTTTATGTTGGCAAGTATAAACAATAATGATAGAGGTGAACAGATCTTTGAAAGGCTAAAGAACAATTTTCCTTCTTGGAAAGTATTCAATAAAAATATTTTGAGAAAAACAGGTAAGCATGGAATCTCTATTCATACCTATATCATCCCAGGAAAAACAACAGAGAAAGATTTGGAGTCCCTGAAAAAAATTGTGCAAAAACTAGAGAATATACCCTGGATTGTATCAACTATGGGAAAGAATGTCATGAATCCCTCCAAAATCAATGGAAGTAAACAATTGGAGGAAACAAAAGAACTAATTAAAAAATATGATACAGGCCCTACAGCCACACTTTCTTTTGGAAACAAAGAGTATGAAAAGATTTGCTCCTACATAGCACACAATTTTTTTCCATTTACTAAAGCTAAAGGAGTTTTTGGTATTACCATAAATCCATACAACAAAGGTGCAGTACAAACCTGTCCCTATCACTCCATGCTCAGCACAGTAGAATGGTTTAACTTGAAGGAATACCTAGATACCCTGAAAGAAAGTGGAACCCAGATAACAAAGAACCACATAGAAAGATGGCTCGACCATGCTGTAAAAATAATGACATTGATAACACAATCCTCATTCACTGTGGCTGGATACGAACATTGTTTAATGAGACACTCAAAAAAACCTGCCATCAACATGCTCATAGCAAGAATCAATGCAAAGATGACAGAGCAAAAAGAAAAGAATCAATGGAAACAAAATGATGAGAATTATTTTCATAAAATAGTAAATGCCTTAAAGATAACAATCCGTCAAGAACAAGCAGATTAAAAATCATCCAAAAAAAGATCATCTAATTCGTGCTTAGTGAGCCTTGTTTTGTTCAAAGCGCTTAACACTTTTTTCTTGCCTTTGCCGCCAGTTATCTGGTCATAGACAAAATCTCCTTGATTACTTTTCTTTACCATCTTGATCTAACAAAATTAAAAAAGGCCCAAGAACTCGACAATCTGGGGGATAAGACAAGCCTTGGGCTCGAAATTAATCGTTACTAAACAGTAGAAAATAGCTCATATATAAAGCTTTCTGTTTGATACTACTCTGAAGTTGTAAATAATATCATATTTTTAGATTTATTACTATTAGAAAATTATCACTATTGAGAAAGATAACAATCCCATTACTCACTTATACCCATATCGCATCATTCCCTTACATTCCTTACAGTGATACACCACTTTGCCCTTGTTTGTCCGAACAGTAACATTTATACCAGGCTTAAAACAGCTAAAACAATGCTTGCAAAAGCTTCTTTTAAGGGATTTAGGAAATCTTACCTTGTAGCGCATCCCAACCCTCCTTGCCTTCTGAACATATTTCCTTGATAATGCCTTATTGCTACTAATCAAATCGCCTGCCTTAGCCATATATTCCTCTATTTGCATAAACGCAAGTTCTCGTTTTTTAGGGCTAGTTGGCTTGTAGGAACGCATAAATCATAATAAAACCTAAATCTTTAATAACTTTGCTGTATTACCTTTTTTCATGTTTAACTTCCTAAAAGGATTTTTTCAAAAGAGAGTTGAAAAAGTAAAAATTAGCCAGTCTGAACTACCAGAATGGTTCACAAATAAAACCAAGCCCGTAAAAGAGCTATTAACAGAGGATTTAAGGATTCTTGGCTCTGATATAAGACAGAGGATTAATACAACCAAGGCAAGCATGGATACCCTTGAAGCTGCAGAATTAAGAAATAAAAACATTCCCATGCGAGCTTTACAGATAATGGAAGGAAACCGAGATGCTTACGTAAAAAGGGTAACCCTATTCCTTCAAAATATTCAGCCCCCTTCAATTCTTCCAGAAGTAAGTGCCTTTGCAGAAAAAATAAAAAAAGACTTTGAATCCCTAGTCAAGTCAACATCAAAGGAATATCAAATTTTACAGGAGTTCCTGGCTGATGAATCACGAAAAGTAGCCCAAAACATAAAAGAACTTGAAAGGCTCTGTGAGAAAATTGGAGAATTAGGAGAAGATGAAAAGCTCATCCTAATCAAAGAGGTTGAAAAAAACATCAAAACATTAAGAGAAAAAAGAGCCAGAAAAGAACTTCTTGAAAAAACAAAAGAAAAAAAGAAAATAGAGCTAGATGAATTGAATAAGGTGCACACTGATTTGGAAAAAAGTATTGAAAGCCTCAAAAAAGAGCCAGAGTACAAAAAAGTCAATGATCTTAAGGAAAAACGTAAAGAGATGCTTGGAAAAATAAAGAACAAAGCTGCAGAACTATTGTATATCTTTAGCACAATTGAAAAAGCTCTGAGAAAATACATTAGGATCTCCTTTGAAGATCAAAAAATTTTGGCAAGTTATCTAGAATCTCCACTAGGTGCCATATTCCAGGATCCTGATTTTACTATTATTGATGTTCTCAAAAAGATTCGCATAGCTATCGAGAGAAAAAAGATTGAACTTGACAGTAAAAAGGGAGACAAAACCATAAAGGCAATTGAAACATTAACACCTCAATGGTTATCTACATTCTATGAAGAGTACAGCAAATTAAAGGCTGAAAAAGAAGCGTTGGATAAGGAGATTGACACGATTACGATTGAAAGCAAGATTGAAGCAAATGAAAAACAGAAAAGCGAAGTAAAAGAATTCCAGGATAAATTAAAAAGTGAGATCAAGAATATCGAGGAAGATGTGGAGCTTATCGATCTTGACGAATTAGTCAAAGAAATCAGGGATAAAATACTGGAACTGCTCAATATAAGCACTGTGATAACCACTTCATGACACTACTCTCTTCCGTAAGAACTATGTAAGAACCATAGAATGTAAGAACCTATTTTTTCTTAAAACGCTTATAAAAACGCCCATAATTTTTCTCCAGAGCCACAATTGCAGGCAATGCCTTTCCCTCCAAAAGTGTTAAGCTAGCTCCCCCTGCTGTGGAAACGTGATTCATCTTTCTTGCCAGCTTAAAATGATGGACTGCAGTAGACGTATCTCCTCCCCCAATAATCGTCTTGGCCCTGGATCCTGCAAGAATCTTAGCGATTGTTCTAGTCCCATTAGCAAACTTTGCCTCTTCAAAAATCCCGATAGGTCCATTCCAGACAATGGTTTTTGCATCCTTAAGCTGTTGAGCAAAAGTTTTCAATGATCGCTTTCCATTATCCACCCCAATCCAGCTCTTTGGCATTTGAGAATAGTCTACATTCTTAGTCTTAGCCTTTGCCCCAATCTTATCTGCAACTAAAATGTCCTCTGGCAAAATAAGTTTATTACTGTATTTTTTCATTAGTTTCTTAGCAACACTGATCTCATCTCTATCCACAAGACTCTTGCCAACCTCATACCCTAATGCCTTGTAAAAAGTAAAAACCATTGCACCCCCTAAAAGAATCTTCTTTGCAAAACGTGCAAAATTCTCCAGCATAGGAACTCTAGTCTCTAGCTTAACACCTCCGATTATAGCATAGATTGGTTTTTTAGCATTATGGAGGCTAAGATGGGTTAGTTCATCATAGGCATGGAATCCAAGACAACTAGGAATATAAGTAGGAACCCCTGTCATAGATGCATGATCCCTGTGACAATTGCTAAAAGCCTCATTTACATAATAGTCAGCATAACTTGCCAAAGCCTTGGCAAAACCTTTACCACCTTTCTCTTCCTCAGCATGGAA
>JASMFX010000135.1 GCA_030751555.1 Candidatus Woesearchaeota archaeon
CGATGCACGTTCAGGTGCTAATGTTAAACTATCATAGAATCCTCGCTGAAGATTATTTGAATCATTCGGAGTGAATAGTTGCTGCCAGATAGTGCCTATGTTTTGATTAGTCTCTGTAGGGAGAGTTGTAGATACAAAAAAAGAAGCTCCACTATGGGCAAACCAACCTAGCGCAAATAGGATAACCATGAGTGAGATAAGCCTTTTGTTCAATTATACCACCAGTTTAGTTAGTACTTAAGAGTAGTCATTGTATTTAAAGTTTTTGGTGGGAATTATTGTTTTCTATATGGTAGTTAATTACCTTGGAATTGAAAAAGTACTTTGCTTGCCTCTACAAATTTCTCTCGTTGGTCTAATTTAAGGTAGGTTTTCGCAAGATTATCCCAATATTCAGGTTCATTCGGGTTTTTCTCTGTTGCTCTTTTGAAAGGACTGACAGCTTCCCTCCATTTTCCCTGTTTTGTATAGATCAGTCCGAGTGCATTCTGTGCTTCTCCATATCTTAGATGGCCCTCTCGTACATTTCTTACACCTCTCAAAGCATTGTTGAAATACCTGGCTTTTTCCTCCTCATTTTCTACAATATCCACTAATTCTAGACTTTTATACACAATGTTCATTGCTTCATCTGGATGGGCTGTTGCAGCTTCCAATCTTTTTGCTGATTTTAGGGATTTCTCCATTTGTTCAATCTTATCAATGCGATAGGTTATCTTTTGTTGGGGAGTTAGCTCTGTGTAGGGAATCTCCCTGAAGAATTTGCTGTAGACTATTATACTAAGCATGCCTACGATAAGAGCTATCCCTGTTGTATTTATTAGTTTATTTCTCCATGTCATAAGAGAGTAGATTTTACTAGGGTATTTAAATTTGTGCTAAGGTTTTTATAATCAAGTCTGTTTTTTTACTTAAATGGCTCTAGCAGACCCTATCAATTTTACAACTGCAGACTATAACGTGCGTTTAGCTGCAAAATTTGAGATGGACATTAGTTCTGGCACTCCTGTGAATCCTCGATTTATGGATCATTCTAGGACGATTGAATTTCTTTGGCAGCCAGATGATCTTATAAAATTGTATGGCTATGAAGAATTTGCAACGACTTTTGGTGGTTTGAGCACTTTTGATTCTTGTAAAGGAAAAGATTTGTTAGATGCGTGCAAAGATCACCGAGAAGAGTATTGTCAGGGTTTTTCAGCTGGTAAAAAGACATTAACTGTAATGCATGCCCTCTTTCCTTTCTACGAAAGCTGGCCTAGGCGTGATTATTTTGAGTCTAATGAGGAATGTCCTTGTGTCCATCATGCTTATGAGCAATACTATGAACAGTTGCTTGGTGTTTTAGGGTATCTTAAGGAAAAAGATGATCTTCAAGTGGTGCTTTTAGAATCTCCGCTTTTTTATCCACGTTTTAGCAGTAAGCTTGTTGAGCAGGGGTTGTTTGACTGGGTGCATTTTACTACAATGAATCGGGGTGTTAATCTGGAAACCTCAGATGTGGAGGATCTTAGTGATGTTCCTTTGCATTATCTTGCTGGAGGCTTGCCTTCTGTTTGTTTAGATACTTATGTTCGTAGGGTGGTAAAGGTTGCGCCAGATACTCCCAGAGTTTTAGTCCCTGAATTAATTTTTGGAAAGCATCATAGAAATTTATTACTTCATGAGCCTATTAGGGATCTTGATTTAAGATTAAGTATGCTCCGAGGTGCTCAGAAAAACAAGGTTTGGAATGAAAGTATTACAAAGCTTTTTGATCTTGTTCCAAGTACGATTAGTATTGATGGGATGGTTGATGATTGTTAATTCGATAACTGCACTACTCTTCTATCATTGAACTATGAAGTATTTAAATATGTCAGAAATTTACCATCAATAGGTTATTGATGGCTGAAATCCATTCCTCCTTTAGTGATCATGGTAAATTTCTGAGCATGATCAAAAACCACCAATGATGGATTAAGGGAGGTAAGGCAGAGCCTTGTATGCTACCCATCTCTGATGGGCGGTTTTTGACATCATAAAGTAATACCTTCTTATGAAATGCCAACTGAGGTGGTACAATGAATAAAAAAGGAGATGTAATAACTAAAATAATCCTAGGAGTTCTTATTGTTTTAATATTAGGGATAGGAAGTTTATTGGCAACTGCGATTGTTACAAAGGAAAATCCTATAAATTATTTTTCTGCGAGTGGAGGGCAAAGTTCTGTAGTTGTAAACGTGCCTCAAGTCCAGTCCATGTTGACTCAGGAGCAAGCTATTTCAATTGCTTCCCAGACAATTGCTGGAGTAGTTAGCGAGGTTGAGTTGATTGAAACTAATGGACAATTAATCTATGTTGTGGAAGTAAAAGCTGATGGCGTTGAGACTGAGATTAAGATTGATGCTTACCAAGGGACTGTTCTTTCTGTTGTGCAGGAAACAGAGCTGGGGAAGCAAGAGTTAGAGGTTATTAATCCTCAGATAAGTCAAGATCAGGCCATTGCCTTTGCTTTAGCACAGGTTCCAGGAACCTTTGTTGAGGTGGATGCTGAGAATGAGGATGGAGTTTATCTCTACGATGTTGA
>JASMFX010000136.1 GCA_030751555.1 Candidatus Woesearchaeota archaeon
CTCAACAAGAGGAAACTCTCCATCAAACCAATAATTCCTCTGCCCTTTTTTTAGAAATGGATAGGTTTTTCCAACCTCTAACTGCTCTGGAACACACTCTTTCTCTTTCCTCCCGCCCTTTTTAAACTCCTCAATATTCCGCAGAGCTAGATCTGGATTAAATTCTATGTTGATTCCCATAAGAAAGATTAATTAATTTGAATTTAAAAAAGTTGTGATGCTCTGAAGTTTGCCAGAACTAGACAGATAGAATCATCCAAGATTTAATAGGAGAGGGGGAGGTTCTAACGAAAAATACAGCACACACTCCCACCGGAAAACACAGTAGAGGTAGGGGCGGACCCTCGACACAGGGTAACATGTTGGGTGGCTAGAACGTAATAAATACAACTCCTCAATCCAAGCAAAGTTCCATACATGATTTTCTAAGCAAACCCCGCACTCTTCCGAAAACAGAGAAAATATTCCGGGAAAAAAGCCCAAAGACATATTAAAAACAATATCCCTCATCTAGTCATGAAAAAAGAGGTTTTGCTCATACTGATTGTCTTGCTATCTAGCTGCACTCCAATTGGAGCTGCCCCATTTACAATTCCAAGAGAAACCACAGAGCTCTTTGAAGTATACTTTTGCCCACAAGATAATTGTGAGCAAAGAATGATCAACTTCATAGAAAAAGCAAACACCGTTGACTGCGCTTTTTATGATCTCAATCTTGAAAACCTTATGAACCTCCTCAATGAAAAGAATGCAAGAGTTGTAGTTGACCAGCATAATAAACACAAAGCAAAGACTATCAAAAACCTAAGGACAAACAAGAAAGGACCATTAATGCACAACAAATTTTGTATCCTAGATAATAACATCATAATCACAGGCTCAATGAACCCCACAAAGAATGGAAACTCCAAAAACAATAATAACATAGTCATCCTAAGTTCGCCCTCCCTAGCAAAGAATTATCAGGAGGAATTTGATGAGTTATGGCAAGGTACATTTAGTGGAGGCTCATCAGTTCCTTTTCCAATTATCTACTTAAACAACACAAAGATAGAATCCTACTTCTGTCCAGAGGATCTTTGCAAGGAGAAAGTCTTATCCCTTCTCAACCCCCCTCTAGAGAGTATTCTCTTTATGACTTTCTCCTTGACTGATCCCCATATCGCTAGCCTTCTCGCAAAAAAAGCAGAAACAATTGAAGTGAAGGGTGTTGGAGAAAAAAGGCGCTTTAACATGAAGTATGAACAGTACAAATCCCTAAACAATTCCAAAGTCCTACTCAAGCCAGACACCAATCCAGCCATCCTCCACCACAAAGTGTTTATCATAGACAAAAAGATAGTCATCACAGGATCATTTAACCCAACAAAGAATGCCAATGAAAGAAATGATGAGAATATCTTGATTATTCATGATGAAAAGATAGCTCAACAATATCTAGAGGAATTTTATAGCCTTTGGGGGTAATGATGCAAACAGATAAATTTAAATACACGTACATGCACTTAGATTGTATGGCAACAAAGACAATAACAATAACAGTAGAAGCATATGATAGGCTATCCTCTCTGAAGGGGGAGAAAGATAGCTTTAGCGAGGTTATTAAAAGGATTACAAAAAAATCATCACTGCTTGAGCTGGCAGGGATATTATCTGAGAAAGAAGCCAAGGAAATGAGAAAAAATATCAAGAAGATGAGAAAAGAATGGAAGGATGAGACAGAAGAGCGATATAAAAGGTGGTTTAAGTGATCCTTGATTCTGATTTTGTAATTGATGTAATGTTAGGAAAATTTGATGCTATAAAAAGAATTGAGAAACTTGAAAATTCAACTGAGGTTTTAATTTCTACCCCAACTATCTTTGAATTATTCAGTGGTGCAATAAGAAGCAATAAACCAGAACAGGAAGTAACGAAGATTCACAATGTGCTCAATCGTTATAAGACCCTTCATCTGGACATTAATTCAGCTGAACTAGCAGGTAGGATAGAAGGAAAATTGATTAAAAAAGGGCAAAGAATGGGAAAAACAGACACACTTATTGCAGGAATTGCATTGAGAAACCAACAGCCAATCCTTACCAGAAACATTAAAGACTTCTCAAGAGTAAAAGGATTAAAGATTGAAACATACTAGAGCATCATAAACTTTTTAAACTCCCTCCTTTTCACTTATTCTATGAACAAAGAATTCGACATCTACGGCATTGGTTCAGCTCTTATGGACATTATCATAGAAGTAGATAACAGCCAATTAATTGATTTTGAACTAAAAAAAGGAGAGATGCATTTAGTTGAAAAAGAAAAAGCTAAAGCAATGCTCGATAAAATAGCACACCTTCCAAAGGAACACTTCCCAGGAGGTTCAGTAAGCAACACTCTAGCAGGGGTTGCTACCCTTGGAGGAAAAGTTGCATTCACAGGAAAGATAGGAAAAGATGATAACGGCAAATTATACGAAACAATTCTCCAAAAAGAAGGGATAAAATTCAATAAACACAATTGCGATATCTCCCAAACAGGCCATACAATCACATTCATAACACCTGACAAAGAAAGAACCTTTGCAACCCATCTTGGAGCTGCTATAAACCTCAAAAAAATGGAATTTATCGATGAGGACCTAAAAAAGAGCCGCATCTTGCACTTAGAAGGTTACCAACTAGAGCTGCCAGAAGTTAAAGATCTAGTCTATCATGCAGCTGTGATTGCAAAGGAAACCAATATCCTCATCTCTATTGACTTATCAGATCCAGCATTGATAAAAAGAAACCTTGAAGACTTCAGAGCATTTGTTAAAACCTATGCAGATATTGTTTTTGCGAACGAAGATGAAGCAAAAGCATTTACAGGCAAGGAGAGTGAAGAAGAAAGCCTTCATGAAATCTCCAAAGTGTGTGGAATAACCTGCGTAAAGTTAGGTGAAAAAGGATCAATGATAAAATATGGTGAAAAGGTTCATCATATTGAACCATTCTCAACCACCCCAATCTCACTAACAGGAGCCGGTGACATGTATGCCGCTGGAATCCTCTATGGATTAGCAAATGATATCCCTTTAGATAAAGCTGGCAAACTAGCAAGCTATGCAGCTGCTCAGGTAGTTGCTCAACTACCTGCACGCCTAACAGAAAAACTAGAATACAAAGTCAAAGAACTCATATCCTAAAGCTCTTCTTTTAATGTTAAAGTG
>JASMFX010000137.1 GCA_030751555.1 Candidatus Woesearchaeota archaeon
ATAAACTGAACCCAAATAATCCAGATAGCATATGGAGCATGGGCTGTTCAAGCGTAGGAGTATGCAATACCAACCACCCTAAAGCTCCTGCGACAAAAAACACAACCCCTGCCCAAACCTTTTTTCTTCCAGACTCTCTCATAATCATGTAGATAACAATGCCAATAAGCAAAAAGCCCACAATTTTCTTAACAGCTTCTTGCAAGTGAATCATCCCAAAAATAAAGAGTGGAAGAAACAAGACCCCAAGCAATAAACTTAGAAGTGATCCAATAAGTGTGAGAATAACTGCATTATGCCCCTGCCCTTTTTGAAGCATTCTATGCGCAGGAAGTAAACCTACTATTTGGTCAGAGTCAGGCATCCCCAGATAGGTCCCACAAATCGAATCAAGGAATGAGTGCGTTATCGCCATTGAGATAATTATCGTGCCAATAGCAACTAAGGAGAAGTATTGCGCTAGAAAAGGGCTAATGCTTAAGAGAATCACACTAATGAGATTTACATGGATTCCTGGGATTAATCCTGTAACAATGCCACAACTTACTCCGATGGTGATTGCGATTAATAATTCTATTATCATTTTAAGGAGGTTATGAGCGGCGTGGACGGGAGTATCGTCCCGTAGGATTTCGAACCTGTCAGAAACCGAGTTTTTTTATTATCTACTATCGGTTTCTGATCATGCTCAGAATCGCTGTGCGATTCTGACACGCGAGGGTTGGGAAACCCACCTGGTTATCAGCCAGGCTCCTTTACCGGTTAAGGAGTACCACGCCTTTACTCAAAACCACAAAGTTTTTATACTTCGTGAGCGTAATATATTTTGGTTGGGAAACCTACCTGGTTATCAGCCAGGTTCCTTACTTTTTTCTTTTATTCTAAAAGCAGAACTTCTTAATATGCCCTTCTAAGAAAAAACATGATTATTTTCGGAGAAATCGGAAACTTACTTTCTTAAATAAGGTGCAGCTTCTGCCCTGTCAATTAATCCACGAGGACTAGCAATATCCATAGAACCAAGCAACTGTGTAATACTCTCTTTTGATCTCACTCCTACCCTCCAAAGCTTATCCCGAACGTTATGGGCAAGGTGTATGTCTTCGAATTTGTATCCAGCAAAACTCGCTACACCCTTCTCATCATAACTAATACTAGGAAATACTGGACGTGGTTCTGTCCTTCTCCTCATACTAATTAACGCTTTTCTATTTTTTCCAACTCCATAAGACGAAGAAGTATTCTCACAACCTGTCATAATTAAGCCAGTTATAGCTAGATAAGCAACAGTGAGTAATCTTCCTGCGTATGACATTATAGAGGAGAATGCAAATTGATTTAAAAGGTTTACCCCAAAACCTCAATCCCCTCCCCAACCAACTCATACCTATCCTTATACTCCTCAACAGTCCCAATAATCGCAACCCTATCCCCCTCCACCACAGAAACATCATCAAACAGCACTACCTT
This sequence comes from Candidatus Woesearchaeota archaeon, assembly GCA_030751555.1. Next base: position 1,471 of record JASMFX010000137.1, read on the forward strand.
AATCCTAGAGACCTGGCTAACCTCTAAAAACATCACATTTTCTCGATCATCTACCTTCTCCACAATCCCAATAATCCGAACCTCACGATCTAGATCATCATCTGTAATGCTAGCAATCTCCTTAGCAGGAACTTCAATTATCTGAGTAAGCCCAAAGAGTATCACAATCCCTATTAAACCCATCCATAAACTAAGTTTAAAGAGTGTTGATTCTTGCATACCATACATTAACAATCCAAATTTATATGCTCATTGCAAAAAAAACACAAATTCTTTCAGAAAAACCGAAAATCTCATGATTTACTATTATTAAGGTTAGTTTTAAATACCTAATAGTATCTCTCCATGCCCATGGCATTATGTTTATTAGCCCTACCAATCTTCGCATTACTTGGAATATTCAGCCTCAAATATCGAAAACTTACAAAAGACTCTCTTGAGTGTCTTTTCAAAACAGTTACCCTCAGGAAATGTGAGTCAGGACTGGATGAAAGGATTAAAGCCCGCATAACTGGCTCATTGTTTAAGCACTCTACGAAAACTGCAAAATTTGTCTATCATTACTATAAGCCGCTTACCTGGATTTTTATCATACTCATCATATGGAGTGTCTATGAAGGATCAGTTGGTATCTATAACTATTCCGCGTATGGGAACTGCAACGGTCCAGAATCCACAGGCTTTTGCGCACTCGATCCTACTGGGAAAAATTCCAAAACCTCCGACCTTAACATGGTGGTCCCTGAAGAGATTATCCTACCACAGTTACAGGAGGATGATCCCCTAATTGGCCCGCAAAACACACAACTCACCATTATTGAATTTGGCTGTTATGCATGTCCATATACAAAGCGAGCTGAACCCATTGTAAGGCAAGTACTGGAATACTATGAAGGCAAAGTCAATATCCAATTTAAAACCTTCATTATTCCTCATCATAAAGACGCATTCAATGCAGCATTGGCAGCAAACTGTGCCAACGCCCAAAACCAGTATGAGGTCTACCACAACGCCCTCTTCGCAATCCAAGAAGGTCTCAACAATGCATCATATGAAATCTTGGCCTCAAAACTTGGTTTAGACTCTGAAGCATTCTCCATTTGTATGGAAAATCAAACCTATACTTCTGAAATCAATGAGGATTCATTACAAGGAGTAGATGCAGGCGTCATTGGAACCCCTACTTTTTTTGTCAATAAGAGAAAAATTGTAGGTCCTAAACCTTTCAAAACATTTAAAAAAATAATTAATCAAGAGCTAAAAAAATGATGTTAGGCTACAATGTTGAGAATATCAGAGAAAATTTTCCAGTACTGTCAAAACCCATTATTTATTTTGACAGCGCTTGCATGTCGCTAAAACCAAAGCAGGTCATTGCTGCAATCCTCCGCTATTATGAAGAATTTCCTGCCTGTGCAGGAAGAAGTGCACATACGTTTGCAAAACAAGTGGAATTGGAGATAGCAAAAGCAAGAAATGAGGTAAAAAAATTAATACATGCCCAAAAAGACAAAGAAATCATATTTACCAGAAACACAACTGAGGGAATCAATCTTATTTGCAATACTCTCCAATTACAAAAAGGAGATTCTGTCATCCTTACGGATAAGGAGCATAACTCAAATCTCATTCCATGGCTAAAAAAAGGAATCCAAGTTAAAATAGTGCCTAGCAATAAGGATAATACGTTCAATCTAGAGGAATTCCAAAACCTTTTTGACAAATCAGTCAAACTCGTTTCCATGGTCCATGTCTCAAATCTTGATGGCGTAGAAAATCCTATCAAAGAAATTTCAAAGATTGCCCATGAGCATAATGCAAAAGTCTTAGTTGATGGTGCTCAAAGTGTTCCAAGCCAAGAGATTAATGTAAAAAAGTTAGGGATGGATTTTCTAGCTTTTTCAGGTCATAAGATGCTAGGTCCAACAGGTACAGGAGTTCTCTATGGGAAAGAGGAGGAACTAGAAAAACTTGATCAATTCATGGTGGGATGCGAGACTGTAAGAGATTCAACGTACACAACCTACACAAAAGAGTTTCTACCCCATCGCTTCGAAGCAGGTCTACAAGACTATGCAGGAATCATGGGATTGCAAGAGGCAGCCAGATTTCTGCGAAGAATAGGGTTGAAGAAAATTCAAAAACATGAAATCATGCTGAATAAAGTCATGACAGAAACCCTTACCCATCCAAGCATAGAATTAATTGGTCCTGTAGATCCAACATTGCGCTCTGGCATATTTTCCTTCAACATAAAAGGAATGAGCCCCCATGAGGTCTCCAAAATCCTCGATACTGCCAAGGGTATTATGACAAGATCAGGTGCGCATTGCGTACATAGCTGGTTTAACAAGCATAATCTGGAAGGAAGCTGCAGAGCAAGCCTCTATCTGTACAACACACCTCAAGAGGTAAATATATTCTGCGAAGAAGTGCAGAAACTCATTCATTTAACATAAATCCTATTTTTATTCATAGAATTCTCTCAAATACTTAAAATCCTACTTGAATAGTAAACTGTGCTATCACGTTTTTAGTTAACGCTTAATATGCTACTTTGGGTGGTGTATTATGTATAAGCTGAATTTTAGTAAAAGGGTTTGGATTGTGAGACAAGTTTTGGCTGGTAAGTCATATT
>JASMFX010000138.1 GCA_030751555.1 Candidatus Woesearchaeota archaeon
GGCCTTATCCTCATAGGATAGAGTCTTTCATTAGTATCATCAAAGACAATGCCAGCACCCTTAACTCGAGGCAATAAATTAAATTGCTTTTCCAATCCTCCACGCATATAGCTCTGCATAATCGCCCCTAATGCATCTACATCAATCTTAGCAGTTAATCTATGGCTTAGAACAATATCACTCTGCGTCAGAACATCAGTATGGATCTTTCCTGGTTGTTGAGTAGCAAGGATCAAGGAAATACCAGGCTGTCTACCCTCTCTCAATATGGTTATCAATCCATTAAGTGAAGGAGGATTTCCTTCTTTTGGGATAAATTCATGAGCTTCATCAATAATCAACCAAACCATAGGTGTTTGTTTTTTACTATCTCTATCTTCAAAAGCAGCTTCTTCTACGTGATGTATCTCCTCATACTCCTCTTTTTTTCGGGCAACCATTCTCTCAATGAACAATTTTTGAGCCACAAGACCAATCACAAGTGACTTAACATTTCCAGCTCCAGGAATAGTGGCATAGCAGCTTACATCCAAAACAGTAACCTGGCCTCCCTTAATAATCTCTTCAATCTTAGTTCCTTTCTCACTAAACAATCCCCACCCTTTAACACTGAGAAAGAGATTTATCGCAGCATTCTTAACATCTTCACTTGCTTCTTTGGTATGCTTTATAGTAAGAATAATATCATCAAGATTGTAATCTTTCTCTTCTTCTTCAAAATCATTAATAATCCTCTCTATCAACACACCAAGAGGCTCTGTCTGTTCAATTTGAAACGTCAAACACCAATCACTCGGATCCAAATCCATAGCATTCAGACTAAAAGGAAAATCAGTTGCAATACCTTGTTCCTTATAGGTTTTAAAATATCCGTTGGGAGTATAAATCTGCACATCTAATCCCTTGCCCTTGAGATTCCACTGCTTTAGTAATTCTTCATCTTTACTATTAGCATACTTCATAGTCCAATAAATGCCCATAGTATCCAGCATAACAACTGCTAAATTCTGAGAAATATCATGATCTAAATTAGCCATGCCCTCTGCAATTACGCCAAGACTATACGATTTTCCTCCACCCCTCTTACCACAAACAAAGACAGCATGGCTCCTTGTTACATCCATATAAATCTCATTAGAAAGCGCAGTTCTCTGACCCATAGTAACATATAATTTTCCTAATAAAATAGCTCCTTTGATGCCTAATTTCTTCCGTTCCTCCTCTAATCTTCCCAGTATGATCTCATACATGAAGTATCCTCTGTTTGCCTTGTATTTAAGACTTTCAGTTGCAATTCGATGATAAAGATGCTTAATAGATAATAAAGACGCGAAATCTTTAAAAATCACCATTAATTTGCAATACTGAATGCCTAAGAAGTCCATTAATGATGAAAAAGAGGAGGATGAGTTGATTGAGGCTGCATCTGTATATAACTATGATTATCAATTAGAAGAACAGGAAAATGATGACTCTACCACTAAAGAAAACCCAAAAAAAGAAGAAGATACACCAGATACAGGGGAAACAAGGAAAAACAATCCAATGAAGCAACACAAAAAACCGAAAGGAGCAACAAAAAAGGTTGTGCTGGCACTTGTAGGAATCGCAGCTTTGGTGATTTTTTTGCTTATAATTTTTCAAATTGTTAACCAATTCTTTCCAAAAGATCCTATTGTTGCTGTTGTCAACGGAGATCAGATAACACAATCTGAATTAATCACTAAATATGCCATGATTCCTTCATTCTTTAGACAATCAATCTCAAAGGAAATTTTGCTTAACCAATCAATTATTGAAACAATACTCTATCGGGAATCTATCGATGCAGGATACGATTCAACAAACCAAGAACTTGATGAATACTATGCACTTGTTATAGATCAATCAGGCCTTTCTCAGGAGGAATTTGAGAGCCAGATAAGCGGGATAAATCTTTCCATCGAAGATGTCTTAAAGGTGTATAAACAAAGAATAATCATTGGAAAATACCTTAATGAGACTCTCCTAGCTACATTACACACAGACGACA
>JASMFX010000139.1 GCA_030751555.1 Candidatus Woesearchaeota archaeon
AAAATTATCCCTCTATGTATATTGACAATGGAGAATTTATTGGAGTAGCTGTTATTGGAGATGCAGCTAATGCAAATGATGTGGTTGCTGCTCAGGATATCCTTGGAGGGATGGGTGCAAATATTCCTGTTGGATCGGTAAAGCTTGCTTCAGAGATTAGTGATCCTTATGAGTATGATCTTATCTCTATTGGAGGTGCTTGCGTAAATGCTGTGACCGCTGAAATGATGGGAAACCCTTCAGATTGCTTTGAAGGCCTGTATCCAGGATATGGCACAATAGGAATGAACAATGAGGGCAATGGCAAGACACAGATGGTTGTTATGGGTATGTCGGATGCTGATACAAGAAGGGCAGCTAATGTTTTAGCTAATTATGATAATTATTTTCTTGAAAATAACGATGTTTGTGTTTCTGAGGATCTTGGAAGCATTATTGTAGGTCCTTGTCCTGTTACTATCTCTACACAATCATGTGTTGATAGTGATGGTGGCCAGGTGTTTGATATTCCTGGAGAGGTTGTCGTGACACATCAAAGCGGATCAATAGAGACTGTTGCTGATACTTGTTTATCTGCTTATAGTGTGAGAGAGATGTATTGTGATGGTGATGAGATCGGGTCAGTTGTGCAGGAGAATTGCTTCTGTGTAGTTGGTGGTTGTATTACTTTAGGATGAATAGAGTGATTATTTCTTTTTGGTATATTTCTTTTCAATACCTTTAAATATCATAATTTCTTGGATAGTGTTTGAGGTGTTGCATGAGCAAAATACAAGCCATTAGAGGGAGGCAAGTCTTAGATTCTAGGGGAAATCCTACTGTAGAGGCAGAAATAGTCACAAAACATGGTAGATTCACTGCTATTGTGCCCTCAGGAGCATCTACAGGGATTCATGAGGCTTTAGAGCTGCGAGATAAGGGAAAAAGCTATGATGGCCAGGGAGTAGGCAAGGCAGTCCAGCATATTAACACTACAATCCATAAAAAATTGAGGGGAAAGTCCTGTTTGGAGCAGGAAGAGATGGATAATCTGATGTGCAGTATTGATGGCACTAGCAATAAGCGAAGGTTAGGTGCTAATGCTATGTTGGCTGTAAGTGTTGCTTTGTGCAAGGCAGGGGCAGCTGCTAGAGGGATTTCATTGTATCAATATGTAGGCAAAATCTATGGAGTTAAGCCCAATGTATTGCCAGTCCCGATGTGCAATATTATTAATGGAGGCAAGCATGCTGGACAGAAGAATTCTATCCAAGAGCATATGCTGATTCCAGTTAGTGCTAAAAGATTTTCAGAAGGTCTTAGAATGGTTGTAGAAACCTATCATGAACTGAGAGCCATGCTCAAGAAAAAGTTGGGGAGTGATGGGGTTTTGATAGGTGATGAAGGTGGCTTTGCCCCATCCAAATTAAAGAGGATGGAGGATCGCTTTGATATTATGCTTAAGGCTGTGAAAAAGGCAGGCTATGAAGGTAAGATGCAGATTGGGATTGATGCTGCTGCTTCGGAATTTTACTACAAGGATTATTATGTTCTGGAGGGAAAGAAATACAGCGCTGATAAACTTATCAAGCATTATGAAAAGCTTGCTAAGGATTTTCCTTTGGTGAGCCTAGAAGATGGGATGTCACAGGATGATTGGGGCCATTGGAAAACAATGAATGCTCATCTTGGCAAGAGCATGCAGCTTGTTGGAGATGATCTGTTTGTGACAAATAGTGATCGGATCAGAGAAGGAATTTTGGAAGGTGCTGCTAATGCTGTTCTTATTAAAGTAAATCAGATTGGAACTGTAACTGAGACTTTGGAAGCTATGAAGCTTGGACATGAGGTTGGGTGGAGTAGCATAGTAAGCCATAGATCAGGCGAGACAGAGGATCATTTTATTGCAGATCTTGTTGTGGGAACCAATGATGGGCAATGTAAGTTTGGAGCTCCAGCCAGGTCTGATAGGAATGCAAAGTATAATCAGTTATTACGGATTGAAGAAGATCTTGGTTCTAAGGCAAAATATCCTGGCAAGAATTTTAGGACAGTTGGGTTGTAGAGAGATTATTTTTGGATTTCCGGATAATCTCTGAAAAAAAGCAGTGTAAGCATATTAATAAGTTCTTCTCATATTGATTAATGAAATTTGACTTAACAGATCATGTAAAGGAAAAATTACAAAGAAGGAAAATCTTGAATGAAGAATTGATGGATGCATTACATTTTCCAGGAAAAATAACTAAACGACATGGAAAATATTTTTTCCAAAAAGATATTGGAAGAGGCAAAATAGAGGCTTGCTGTGAGAAAACAACAAAACGTTTAAAAGTGCTTACAGTTTATTGGGTGTAAAAATGGACATAAACTATGACAAAGATGCAGATGCAGTCTACATTGAATTTCGTAAGGGTAATTTTTCTAAAAATCGGAAAATAGATGACCTCACAATTATTGATCTAGATGAAGAAGGAAATCTTTTAGGGATTGAGATTTTGGATGCGAGCAAAAGGATTCCTAAGGAGTCCCTTACTAGTGTAAAGGTTAATGATTTGATAAAGGTAAAGAATTGATAATTAAAGGAAAAGAATCGCTTAAACATTCTTCAAAGCTAAATTATGCGCCTGAATATAAAACTTAACAAAATACTTCCAGTCACACTTCTGAGCGATGTTTCTGGCAGTGATCTTGTTTTCAACTCGCTGTTGCTTTGTAAGATTGGTAAAACTATAAAGTGTTCTTACAAGGTCTTTAGTTACACGCTGATCGTCCTTATTAAATCTGCTAAGAACATAGACTCCTGGTTGTTTACCCTGATTGCAGTCCTTGCAGATGTATCTTCCGAATCCAGCTAGATCTGTTGTTATTGAACCAACTCCCAATGCGCCCGCCTCTAGAGGAGTATAGCCCCATGGTTCATAATACGAAGGGAAAACTCCTAGATGAGATCCTATCATGCTTTCATAATACGATGTATCCATGAGGCCATCAGCCCCTGTAAGATAGATAGGATAATAGATTACTTTTACTCTGTCTTCTTTTTTATTGACGAGTTCGTTTTTCTTTAGACTGCAAAGGATTTCATCTGTATCCTCATCGTGGAGATCATGTGTAGATAGGGGAGGGGGGCCTTCCTTTGCTAAACTCATAATTTTCTTTTTCATGTCAGCGCTCGTGACGTCATCCAATAGAGTGTGCTGGGTAAACTTTTTCTTAGAAAGAAGTGCATGGACAATATGGTTTTTTATGTCCTCGATCTCATCATCAATCTCATCCTTAATGTCTCTGTATTTTGTCTTTGCTTCCAATAGCTCTGGCTTAATGCCTCGTATGTTTCCAGGGACAAAGAAAAATATAACCACTGTTTTGTCTGACTGCTCTGACTTGAGTCTGCGATTAAGCTCTCCTAATGCATCGATAAAGATGTCAATCCCTTTATCATGGAACTCATGCCTTCCTGCCAGGAAGTATATCAGTGTGTTATCAATATCAAAAGAGTAGTAGGGGAAAAAGTAATAGAGAATAAAATCCTTCATCTTGTTTTTGAAAAGCTTATGCCTGATCGATACCCCTTCAAAAGAGGGAAACTTGCTTATATCCAAACCGTTGGGAAGGATAATGTCTGGCTTCTTTCCTAATAGGTGGGTGGCTTCTATTCCAGTGATCTCAGAGACTGTTGTGAAAGCACCTGCATTCTCAGCACATTTTTTCTCCATTAAAAACTTTGCCTGGATTCCATGATTGTAGGCTTCTTTTTGAGGATCTATGCTCTCTAGTTGAGAGTAGAGATTGATATTTTGTGATGCTAGAGTTCTGCCAAGCATGGTGGCGTGGGTTGTGAAAACTGTCCCTATTTTGGAATTGTTGTGTTTAAGATAGAGGAGTGCACCCCCGGCTAGCCATTCATGGCATTGAGCTACTATCTTCTTTTGATGCCATGCCTGTTCTAGCTCATTCAATAGGATTCCTACTGCTCTTGCCCAGACATTTGGCTCTCCGAAGTCGCTGTAGGAAGTGCTTAAGGAATCAATCTGGAACCAATCCCAGAGTTCACCCTTGATGTTGTTTATATTTTTGGCAAAATTACTGAAATCAATAAGAATCGTGTTAGGATTACCCTCTGTAAGCCATGTCCCAAAGTGGCAGTCAATCCCTTGCTCTTTGAGTTTTTCAAATACCTTCTTAATATCCTCTGGAGGTACTTTCTCTTCAAAGACTCCGAAGGCTTTTTCAGGGAAATAAGGGCCAATACAAAAATAGCTGTCTAGCTTGTAGTAGTTCAGCATGGGACGTATTTTTGAAGTAACAACTGTGTAGATACCACCAACTTTATTGCAGACTTCCCAGGAAATCTCAAAGAAGACATCTGCCTCTGCTTTCATGTTATGAAGAAAGAGGGGCATGGGTATTTAAAGGTTTTATACCACTTTGGAATGGTTTATTTGGATATCAGTAATCAGTTATGAGTTTTGAGTTTACAGTTAAGAGTAAGGATACAGGCTTGAATTTTCAATAACCGAAACATTTATATACAACTTATATTGTACATATATACAACTGAGGTTGAATTATGATTCCAAAAACAAAAGAAGGCTTAGAAAAGGCCTATGACAAATGCCAGAAGAGATATATCAAGATAGACAAAATCTCATACAAAGACTATTTTGAGGAGGCATTGTCAGACTTAGCAGCAGCTGACAAGGAAGATATTGATAAGTGGAAAATTGCCAAGGCTTATCAAGCGTTATTCCTACACTGCAATGGGCTTTTAGTAAAACATGCCGGATTTTACTCTAAAGACCATGGATGCGTACTCATAGGCCTCATAGAACATAAAATCATATCAGAGGGCATACTAAAAAGAATCCATACAATTCTAGAGGAAAAAAAGAAAACAGAAGTCCCAATAAAAGAAGATCTATTTAATGAAATAACCAGAATACGCATAGCAAGAAACAAATACCTCTATTTCCCAAAAACATTAAGAAAACTAAAAGCATCTCCAAAAGGCATCATCGAGGAGATCAGGGAGATAATCCAAATCTTAAGCGATGAAGAATGATAACTGAATTACTGCCTTTGACTGAGAACAAGCTTAAAATATTGAAGTTCATCTATGAACAGAAAGAGACACACCTGCAAGAGATAGCCAGGAAGCTTTCAATCCACCCATACTCAGTCCAAAAGACACTCAAAACATTAAAGCCAGCATTAGAACAGCAACAAGCAGGAAAAACAATTCTCCTTAAGATAAATACAACCTCACCAAAATCATCAGAGCTGATCTCTACTGTAGAATCATATAAGCAGCAAACACCAAACAAGACTACCAGATTACTTATTAAAAAGCTCCAAGAATTATATTCCGATAGCTCTAACATTCTTGCAATAATTTTATTCGGAAGTTATGCAAGAAGTGCTTCAACAGAATCATCAGATATTGACCTTCTTGTCATAGCAAAAAAGAAAGAGAAAGAAATAACAACAAAATGCACAAACCTTGAATCTCTCATAGGAAAAGAAATTAACCCCTCAATAATGAATGAGAAAGAGTTTACACAAGCCTTATCAATAAAAGAACCTACAATGAAAACTATTATTGAGCCTTCACAGCGAATAATCATGGTAGGAATAGATTACTTTTTGAAGAAAACTGGCTAGGTAGATCATAGTCACTTAGAGAACAAGTACAGACCCATTACTACTTTACTTCAAATAAAGCAGAAAGCCGCACATGTCAGAACAGCGAAGCTGTTCTGAGCATAGTAAAATGGCTTTGCCATTTTTCTACTTTAGTATGGGGATGGTTAGATGTGGTAACGATAAAACCAAAGGACAACCAGGTAATTGTTGAGTCCTTCAATACAATTAAAAAAAATGAACATGCGATACAGAAAAAGCGAAGAAGATTGCCTTTGGGAGATAGCGAAGGAACGATCAGCTTTTGGTTTAAGACTAATGAGGTAAAAAACATGGTGCTGATCAGTGATGCACCTGAATACAGGGCAAAAAATGAGGAGCTCTCTTTATGGTTTCTACGATATGTACTCATGACAGATGATAAAGGGTCAGAAATAGACTTCCAGTTTGGAACTGACTTTGAATATGATTCTGAGGGCATTACAGCTCCCTTGAATTATGCTGATGGCACCTGGCACCACATTGTCTGGTCATTTAATAAACTCGGGAAAAATTTTTACGGGTATGTTGATGGTCAGCTAGTCGAGAAAACCTGGAAAGTAAAGGGTATTCTTGCTTCTAGTTATGATCCTACACTTCTCGGAGGGATCCCTGGACATGAATTTAAGGATGGAAATGGTACCGACTTTTACTTTAATGGAGAAATTGATGATTTACGGTTTTATAATAAAGCTTTAACTCCAGAGGAGATCTATCCAGGGCCTTAGATAATTGGATGCTTTTTCCCTGGATCTTATTCTATTGCTCTATTTAGGATTTTTCTTATCACGTCATGTCTACTCCAAAACAACAATATTTATAAACACCCTAGAGTTCGGGATTTTCATGGAAAAGATCAAATATAAAGACGAGAAAGGGGAAGAAAAAGAGACAGATGGACCACTAGGTGTTGCTATAAGGCGAATTGCGAATAATCATATCTACATGCCAAATAAAAAAGAATACAGAGCTCATTTTAGTATGTACGTTGTAAAGCAGAAGGATGGAAATAGAGAGAATGTTAATGTAGATAATTTGGAATTAGTTCATGAGGATGATCATAAAGTTGTTCCTCGGAGTATTGATGATTCTCCAGAAAAAGGAAAAGCAGATGCACCCTATCAAGTTGGTGATAATAAGGTTGATCCTAGAATAAGGCATGGCAAAGAGCCAGATCCAGTCACAGCAGGAAGCAGCGGACTTGGAAAGATGTTTCTAGGAGTGATTCTTGGAGTAGCTGTTGCTGTTGTACTTTTTCTTGTTGTAACAAAGGTTTTTTGATTGTTTAAATCACTATGCTAGTTAGAGATTGAAAAGCGAAAGGTTTATAAATCCATGATATACTTTCTATGACAATTGATATAAAATGTATGACAAAACAGAAATGAGGATTTTAGAACAAATTTATATTCATCCAGGCATTCATAAAAGAGAACTTTCAAAAACCCTCAAATTAGGCATGCCCTCCATAGATTACGGACTTAAAAAAATAGACAAGATCATTTCACAAAAAACATCAGGGAATCAGATCCACTACTTTCTAGATTACTCAAAAGACATGCTTAGCTCCGCCCTTAGCGCTATTGAGCATTCCAGATTTGAGAGACTTCCAGCAAAAGTACGATTGTCGGTAAGGGATTTCTTACGAGAATTGGAAGTGAAACCAATTATTGCAATTATTTTTGGCTCTTATGCAAGCAGTACCTACACAAAGAACTCTGATATTGATGTGTTGCTCGTTTTTCAGAACTTTGAAGATTCAAAGAAGATTGAAAATACATCGAAGAAAATCAGTATGAAAACCAACACACAATTACATCCAGTGTATCTTGGTTATCCAGAATTCAAAGAATCATTTCATAACTTAACAAAAGAGTTCTTCAAAAAGCTTAAGAAAGACAAGATAATCGTAATTGGCATGGAATGGTGGAGGCAATTGATAGATGAAGAAACCTAATTGGAGACTGTGGCTGAAAGACAAAAAGGAATGTAAGTCTTGGCTAGACACATACATCAAGAAAAAAATTCTTAAGGAAGTTTCTGATGATTCAAAATTGCACATTAAGAAAACTGATCATAACCTAACATTTGCTAACTGGATTATTGAAAAACATAAAGATGAAATTCCAGAAGTCTCCCAAGCCTTATCCTTCTCAACCTTAGCATTACGCTCTTTAATAGCAGAAACATCCTTAGAAAGTGATTGTAAGCTAGCCATACACTACCAAGATCAACCAAACTTTTTAAGCGTTCCTATTCTTTGTAGACAGAAAACCGATGCAAAGGAAAACCAGAAAGATCTTGCGCCTCAGTCGAGAAATGAGGTAAATCAGGATCATTTGCACGTAAGGGATATCGGTGAAATGCAGTCAAAGGATTCTCACCGTATACTTCCCTATCATCTGCCAGCATAAGCGCCAACAAAAATCCTCCAACATCTGAACCACGCGTGTATTGGGGATGGCCACTTTTTTCTCCCTCAAGAACATCCCAGTCATCATTAGACAATGGTTTCCATAATTCAGGAGCAGTTCCTTTGATCCAGAACAAGTTCTTCACTATCTTTTCTAGATCCTAAAATAGATTCTAATGTTCTTAATCGCTCTCCTAGAGCATAGATTTTTTCCCATCCTTCACTATCTACATCATGAGCCCTACTATTTTCTCTTAGATAATTTTCAGCTCTCCTGTGAAGACCTCTTACATCTTGTATATCATCTATTAATCTAGGATTTGGATTAGCAACATCAATCTGCCCAACTAATCTTTCCATAGTAG
>JASMFX010000140.1 GCA_030751555.1 Candidatus Woesearchaeota archaeon
AGCAGTTTGACATGATCTCAAGTCAGGCAATAAAATATTCTCTTATCTGGATGGTTCTTAACATTGCTGTTCTCTCACTAGCAACATACTTACTTTTCGGCATAAACCATGTATTAATACTGCTGCTCTTCACATCCCTTCTCTCAGGAACTTCCCCAGATGCAGTAATTCCAATGCTTGGAAAAAGCAAATCACCTGTTGTTGGTTTCTTAGAGGTTGAGTCCATTGTGAACACACCTCTTATGGTGCTGATCCCATTCATAATAATGGATTTTCTTGTAAATGCTGCAACTCCTGAATTTACAGTTATCCTAAAACTCTTTGCTTTGAAGTTTGTTGCTGGAATTGGCGCAGGCATACTCATTGGAATTATCATCTTCAAATACATGCACCGCTACTATTCTGTCAACCTATCCACATTAGGGATCTTAACAGCAGCCATGATGACCTATATCTTGGCAGAAAACCTTGGAGGAAATGGAGTCTTAGCAGTAACCACACTAGGATTATTCTCTGGCAGTATCTACATTAAGGAAAAAGAAAAACTCTTTGATTTTTCAAACGTGCTCTCGAACATTTTAGAGATATTGGTCTTTGTGTTAGTAGGCCTTATTATCGTTCTGCCCTTGGATTTTTTATTCTATCTAAAATCCTCAGCCCTTTTCGCTGTATTTCTTCTTATCCGATTCATTGCATTTAAAATCACTTTCAGAAACAAAGAATACTCAAAAAAAGAAATAGTTTTTATGACCTTAAATGCCTCAAAAGGAGTAGCAGTTGCTGTCGTGGTTTTATCAATCTCTGCAACCCTTCTTGGCAAAATAGATGTAACTAACAACATTCTCATGACAGTAATCAATCTATCCTTGGTGTTCCTTCTTTACAGCATAATCGTAGGTACAATTACCTTAAAGTTTGCAGATAAATTCTTAGGCAAATCAGCGTTACCAAAAACTTCTTGAATCTGGATTAGTCAACTGTCAACTCTGATGCGTGTACTAAAATCGGCCGCAACATTCGCTGCACTAGCTTTTGTTTCTGGTTACTTCAAACAAAGCAGAAAGCCTCACACTTTAGTGTGGGGATGAATGCTTTGAAGCAATGTATGCTTTGTTTGATGTCAGAAATGCAAAGCATTTCTGATCACGCTCAGAATGCCCGGGGCATTCTGACGAGTTTAAAATCCGTCTATTGATAGCGAGAGCTTAAAGCCACGGGCTTTAGCCCTTGGATAACACAGACTCGCTAAGATTAGCGAGTCTGTGGATCTTAAATTCGGGCGCATCTCCCTAATATAAAATAGGTGGCATATTAAGAGCAAGACTGCAACTATGAGGCCCGAATTTAAGATAACTCAAACCAACTAAAGTTGGTTTGAGGAATTGACACGTCAGTGTCAATAAGCTCGAGCTGACGGATTTTTTTACAAAGTAACTTATTATTTCTCCCCCGTACCCTGGTAAGGGGGAGAAATAATAATCCAAGCGGAGCTTGGGCAGAAACAAAAGATTGATCCGGTCTCATTATAGGTTAGCAGTCGCAACCTACTCCCCCACAGTTGACTATCCCCTAAACAGTTACTTTTATATAACCTACAAGCACTTCCTAATTGTAACATGGTGGTATTATGAGCGATGAATCTTCATCAGAATCTGGTACAGAGTCATCAGACTCTAGTCCAGACGAAACATCTGGATCAGGAGCAGAGTTTAATGAGGTAGATTCTTCTGATACAGAATCCTGTGATGAAACCGATGCCTCTCAATCTCATTCTTCAGCAGAGAATCTTGAAGGGATTATGGATTCTGACACATTAATTGAAACTGCAGAGTTCAATGATGATGAAGAATATCAGTATCAAATTATAAGTGTCGAAGAAGCATTAGAAAGAAATCCTGACCTTAAGCTTGGATGGGAATATGATCCCAGGACAAGGACTTTTTCAAACCCTAAATTTGCGCACATTAAGCATGTTGTTGTTGTAGACAAGAATGGGAATGTGCTTTGGGATCAACCTAAGATCGACGAAGAACCTGGAGCAGTAATCCTACCCTATGATATAAAAAATGGGGTAGTGAGAGTAGGATTAATCTTTGAAGAAAGAGCTATCCCAGGAGATAAATTTTATACTGTTCCACGAGGCCTCATTAACAAACACGAAAATCCAATTGACGCAGCACTGAGAGAATTACAAGAAGAAACAGGCATTACCGCAGATCCCAGAAAGATCGTAATCTTAGGCAACAACAACGCCAACTCAACATATTTCGCAACTAAGTTTCCCATCATCGCAGTCCAAGTTCCTACCCTAGACCATCTTACAAAAGTACCTGCCAATGATCCCAAAGAAAACATCGAATGGGTCAAACCATTTAACTACCAACAACTCATCTCGCTTGCATCACAAGGCTATCTTACAGATGGAATAACCACCTCTACCTTGTTTCACTTTGGCATCTACAGGCCTGATTTCTCAGCAAGCCAACAAACACATTATCTTGCCACTAAAGTAGCCCATAGATGCTACGAAAATGCGATGCCTCAACTTCAAAAAACCATACTAACCAATCCACATCAACCTTTAAATAGGGAGACAACCCTTGTTCTTCAATGAAAAAAATAATACTCGACACAAACTTTTTACTCATCCCGAGCCAATTCAAGGTAGACATCTTTGAAGAGATCAAACGCATCTGCAACTTCAAGTACGAACTCTGCATTATCGATAAAACAGTCGAAGAACTCAACAACATAATAAAGACGCAACCCCAAAAACAAAAGATGCACGCAAAACTAGCCCTCTCAATAATAAAAAAATACAAAATCAAGCAAATCAACACAACGCTTGAAACCAACGTGGATTCTCTCATCCTCAGAACAGTTACAAAGAACCACATCGTAGCAACCCAGGACATTGAACTAAAGCGCATCCTGAAGGAAAAAAGAATACCTCTGATCTATCTAAGACAGAAACAATTTCTTGAATTAAAAGAATACTAAACCCAAAATCTTAAATAACCTGCAATGATCTCATCTCTATGTTGAAAGATGACGGATTCGTCCAATTAGATGAAGAAGTTCCTATCATAGAACCCTCTCCAAAAGTATACGTGATCTCCCATCCCTTTTTCAGAGATCATCAACCTTATAGACAACAAGTTGAACAGCTCATAGCAGAAGCCACTGAACCATTTCTTAACAATTGATGGGATTACCAATCCAAAAAATCATGAAAACTGGGAGATTGTACGCCAGTTCAGGACATACGATCCTAAGGGACCAAGATTCTTTCTAATGGGTCATTATGATAGGCCAGGAGCACTATGCGGCTGGCAAAAAACAGCAGAGATCATCAACTCCTTTAATCCAGATGAAGTAGCCTTCGGAGGATCAGAATTGTGGAAGAAGCAGGATGGAAAATACGGACTATGCGTAGGTATCACATTTGAAGAATTAAAAGACCTTGTCCCAAACCCTCAACTAGATTTTGATATCTGTGATGTATTTGAATAAGAAACTAATTTCTCACTTCTCAGCACCCTTTGCAACAGCGATATTCAATATCCTACTAGAAAGAGCAAACAAATAATGAAAGTTACTCTCCATATGCATTTTGATAGTCAAATCTAATCCATCTTTAATCTGCAATCCTTTTTTTCTAACCTGAAGAAGATGATCCCTAAGTTTATTATAAAATGCTTCAGCCTCTTTCCATTTTTTATTCAAATAGAGTGCATAGAGTTCTTCTAACATTTTCTTATTTTCATTAATGAGATCTAACTCTTCTTTTTTTATCTTCATCTTTTTATTAATCAAATAAGTAAGCAAAGAATGCAAAACCAACCCAGATATCTTCTCAAGTGTAAATACAATAGTATAATAGTCATACGAATTCTCATTTCCATAATTGATATTCCTAATCATCCTATGACAGTAATCTCTTATCCTTAAACAGTTATTTTTCATGCTGTATGCATCGTCTAGGGTAACTTTCTTTGGCATATCAAGTGCCATATCAAACATCATTTTTAAGTTTAAGAACAATTTATTGATCATGCTATCTACCATCTCATCAGAAGCCTTTATTATTGAGGTTATTACACAAGTATTCTCACTTATAAAATTCGCTTCATAGCCAGGCAATAAATCCATTATGTTATGGATCATAGAGATAGGTATCTTATCCTCAAAATGAATCTTTATCTCATCATACCCTGTTCTGTAAAGCCCAGATATAATGCTCCTTAATGAATAATAGGTAAAAGATTCAATAGATATCTCTTTTTTCTTTTTCCCTCCTTTCTCACCAGCTGTAGTTACAATAAGAGAGTTTTCCTTCTCTTCAATGCTAATCTCTTGCCCCTTCTCTAATTCATGCTTCTTAGCCCATTTAGAAGGAATGCTCACCACTAACGTAGATCCTCCATGCTGCACGAGTTTCCTCCTCATAAAACACCTTAAACACTCAATATATATAAATCTTTCGAAAATAAGCCTTTTTACAAAAATATATATAATTTACACATAATGATTAAATACTAGCTCAAGCAGTTACTATCAAGTAATAAATTATGTGGGAGGAACACAAAATGAGAAAATCAATAAGAAATGTATTACAAAAAGTTGCACTTTACACTACACTCGCTGGAGCT
This sequence comes from Candidatus Woesearchaeota archaeon, assembly GCA_030751555.1. Next base: position 4,653 of record JASMFX010000140.1, read on the forward strand.
TGTATTGCCAATCTAGTTAATTCTGCCGATGCAGGAGAATGGACAGATCTTAAAGGGAATAATATAGGGTCATACAAAAATGAAAAAGAATGTGTAGACTTCATGGCAAGATATCCTTTAATTAAGGATGAAAACGCAAATCCAAAAAGTGGAATTTCCTACATCATAATGGAAATCCCTCCTCAAGATATGAAGGACAATAAGAAATTCTTAACAAATCCTGAAAAGTTTGACCTAAGCGACTTAACAGACACATTCAGATACGCATCAACCCAAAAAGCTAGAGACTCTGATGAATTTAAACACATGGTTGATGCAGCAAAAGGTAAGGAAGATGATATCTATTTGATTAAAATCGATTTCAAAAAAAAGGACATGACTCAAATCGTTGACAATAACGGAAAGATCATGGTAAGTATCACTGGTTCACGTTACAGACCAACACATTCAGGAAGGCAGCGTGGATTTTAATAGAAAAAAAGAGTACTTGCCTTAAAAAAAGTTTTGTGGAGACTACAAAAATGAACTATAAACCAATAACTAATGTAATCAATAAAGTTGCACTTGTGGTTGCTCTTGCAACAACAGTTGGATGCAGCTCAAGAGATACTTATGTACGTGGCTATAAAACATCAGAACGTGTAAAAACCATTCTGAATGAAACAGCCGATATCTTACATCAAAGAACAGGAGCAGATTTGACAAATTGCCTGGAGGTAATCTGTAAAGGTGCAAACCAATTCAGTAATGATAACATCATCACGTATAACGAAGCACGTGCTTACAAGAAAAAACTTCAAGATCCTAACGGTTTAGAATGAACACAAATAATGCAGCACATTCACTTTACAAATAAACTTCTTTTTCTCTATCATTAATG
>JASMFX010000141.1 GCA_030751555.1 Candidatus Woesearchaeota archaeon
ACATGGTAGTCCAAATCACCTCAAATTTTTAAAAAAAATTTGATAAAAACACCGCAAGTATCAGGAGGCATAAAGCCTCCTGAACGCACATGACTAAAGCTAACATCTTGTTTGCTCCTAAAGTCGCAAACAGCCGATTTGATGCGCTCTGTTTTTTCGCTTCATCCCACCTCCCGCCCCTATTTGGCGGCAGGAGCGCACTTTTAGGACAGATATTTTGTGACCCATACCTTTATATACTTGAAACCATAATAATATTTATTGGGTGGAAAATGGAAAAAGAATCAAGTAAAGAGGAATCTGCAATTATCTTGGACTTTTTGCCGCACGGTTATGCGTTCGACACAAGGCCGAGTCACCTGAAGACTCCTATAGCGCAAGCTATTGGGAAGGAGCATTTTGTTCTGCTTGAGTTGGTTCCTAAGAAGGGTATTTTTTTGCAACCCTTAGAGGAAATCTATATTGGTGAGGGAAAACGGGAAAAGATTCACCATATTGTTGGAAAATTACTTGTGGATAAGCTTAGTTCAACTGCTAGCAGTGAATTACAATTTGTTGTGAAGGATCTTGTTTCAAAGAATGAGGAACGATTTATCCAATTTTTTAATGATTCTCAGCCACTTACTACTAGGATGCACAGTTTAGAGTTATTGCCTGGTTTAGGTAAGAAGCACATGTGGGAGATTGTTGAGGAACGTAAAGATAAACCTTTTAGTGGTTTTGATGATTTGAAAAAGCGTGTTAAGCTAATGCCTGATCCTCAAAAGGCTATTATTAAACGAATCATGGATGAGCTTAGCGGAAAGGAGAAACATAGGATATTTGTAGATACATAAGGTATAAACTGGGGTGAACAAATGGAATGGCTAGACAAGGTAGAGGTTATTGAGCGGATAAAGAATCGCTTATTAGAGCAGAGTGTTGTCAAGGATGAGGCCTGGGCATATGAAGTAGCCAGGAGATGGACTAATTAGGTTTATTCTTTAGATTTATTCTTTTTTTGGATTACTATACTGGGTAATATAAAGATTTTTAAATAGTGCGTTCTTCACCTTATTAGAATGTTATTAAACTCCAAGAAAATTGATGAAGAATTGGGTAACCTTACTGGAAAGGTCATTGACGCTAATAATGATATAAGGAGATTATCTGTCGAGATTGGTAAGCTTAAGAGCCAGATGAGTCTTGATACAGAATTGAAAAAAAACCAAGAAGAGATTCTTAAGGAGTTTAAGGAGAATGCTGAATCTGTTGCTTCACTGAAAGGAGAGTTTGAAAAAGAGCTTTATAATTTTAAGCTTCTTTCTGCAAATGTTGAGAAAAAACTGTTAGAGAAGTTTGACCAGCAAATTTCAGGAGAGATTCATGATTATTTTGAAAAGTTGCGTACGGATATTAAATCATTTGGTGATTTAAAGGAAAAGGTAGATTCTATTTCTAGGGAAATCACTCATGCTAGCCAAGAGGTTTCAAAGTTTGTCCAGATCTCAGAGCACATAAAAAAAGCAGACTTTGATCTGACAAAATATGCTGAGAAACTCAGTGAAATGGATTCTGAAAAACTTGAGCTCATGAGAAAAATTGATAATTTAGAAAGACTCATTGCCAAGATGAGGAGAAGCTAATCTTCATTCTTCAATTAAACCAAAACCAATTAATCTCCATCTCTGTCCTATCTGTCTTGAAAGTGCTACTCTAGCTCCTACTTCGGCACAGATAGGTAGTTTTAATGCCATAACTACATTATCCTTTTTCATCTTTGAGATTATTCCCACCGAAGTAGAGGAATTCACATTGATCATCAATGGCTCTGACATTTTTATGGGTTCAACAACCAACTTATCCTTTGCACCAACTACTCTCTGGAGAAGTTTTATTTTGAGCTTGAGTTCCTGCCTTAAAGCTGGCAGTTTTTCTGGCTTTCCCACTAATGATCCAGCTAGGGTATCTGATTTTACAATAGAAGGATCTAACTCGGTCATCAATGCTATTGATCCTCCGGGTCCTGCAGAGTCAATTTTTTCATTGCCGGACATAATTCCAGTTACTTTAGTTGTTAGTGTTTTCCACACTTGCTGGTTTTTTTCCTCTACCATGTAGCCCGGACTTATCTCTATCAAATCACCTTTTTTAATGACTCCTTTGCTTACTGATCCTCCAAGGACCCCTCCTACAAGAGATTTTAATGGACTTCCTGGTTTATTAATATCAAAGCTTCTTGCCACAAGCATTATAGGATCTACTTTTGGATCTCGCTTTGGAACTTTAAATTGTTCATTAATGGTTTGTAAGAGAAGATCTATATTCACATTGTGTTGTGCTGATATAGGTATAATCGGCACGTTTTTGTAGATAGATGGCTTAAGTAGGGCTTTGATTTCCTTGTAGTTCTCTTTTGCTCTTTTCTCATCAACAAGATCAATCTTATTTTGAACCACAATAATATTCTTAATGCCAATAATCTCTAATGCCATTAAATGTTCAACAGTTTGTGGTTGAGGGCATGGTTCATTAGCAGAAATCATTAGGAGGGCAGCATCAATGATCGCTGCTCCAGAGAGCATTGTGGCCATAAGGCTTTCGTGTCCTGGTGAATCTACTAAGCTTATGATTCTAACGAGCTTTGCATCTTTTGGCTTAGTTTTAGAAGTGTAAAACTTACCCTCTGCATCTTGCCATATCTCAGAATTTGCATATCCTAATCTGATGGTGATGCCCCTTTTAAGCTCTTCAGAATGTGTATCAGTCCATTTACCAGATAAGCGCTCTGTGAGGGTTGTTTTCCCATGATCTACATGCCCTACTAAGCCTATGCTTAACTCTGGTTGTTTGTTTTCAGCCATCTATGAGAAGGAACTATAACTGGTTTATAAAGTTAATTAATATGGTAATACTCATAAGTTACTCACTTTATAGTGGTAAAAATAGAAAGATTTATAAATGAGAACCATTAAGGTAATTACATGACAAATTCATCTATTCGGGGATTTGGAGGAGATGTTATTAGAACACTCTATGAGGGTGCAAAATCTGTTTTTCAGCATCCTCTTCTTGGAAGATATAAAGTTAGGAAAAACCAGGTAGATTGGAGCTATGCTATGGGTTTGCCTGAAGCATTTCGAGATAATCCCAGAGTTTCTTATCATAGAGTTGGTGTTTTAGCGAATAGATTAATGGATATTTTGAATGATGTTCCTAATGAATACTCTGCAGATCAAGAGTATGTTCCTTTATTTGATTCAAGTTCAAGGCGTATAGCAGATCAGGCAAGAGCTGATGGTGTGAGACCTTGGCAAACAAGAGAGTTTCAGGATTTAATAAGAACCGCTCCTGTTCAAAGATGGCTAACAGATCCAAATTATCATGTTGGAAGAGTTGAGCACCAGTGGAGAAGCTCATTTATTGGTAACTTATTGACTGCTCCTACTTATGGAATAACAAAATTGATAAATAACTATATTGGTTTAGGACCTACTACTAGATTAGATGCTAAGTGGGCAATGGCTCGGGCACGCTAATTTTGCCTAATTTAGATTAAAGAATTTTCTGAAGGATTTTTTATGCTCTGCCATAAAACAGTTGTCTATTTTTTCAATAGGATCTTGTCCCAATGGTTCCAGTTTTTTCATAATAGTATCCTCATCAATATTTTCCTTGTCTGCTATGAGTTCTTTCTCAATCTCAAAATACTCAACTTTTATCGGAACAGGTAGTAAATCTGAAAGAAGGTATCCTCTTTCTGGAAGATTGATCTTCAAAATGTCATACACATGTTTTAGAAAAACTTTTCTGAGATTTTTTCTAATTTCAATAATCTTTTCTCTCTCTATCCCTTTTTCACCAACAATCTCAAAGTATATCTTAGTGGCTGGCTGTGTTCCAGATGGCCTGATTGTTAACTGTAACGATTCTACTCCTTCTGGAGCTTCAAATTCATAGACCAAAACATTTCTTGATACTGTGTCTGTTGTTGATACGTGCTTTGGTCCATCCCATCTATCTTCTGTATTAGTTACTTTGAATTGTCCAAACTCCTGTGGTTTATCCTTTCTCAGTGTTGCCATCAATGTTTCCATCTGCTCCATTCCCATGGCACCTTCTAGCATTATTAAAGACATCATATTATCTGTGTAGCCATATGTTTCGTAGATCTGATCAAGAAAATCAATAAGTGTCTTACCTTCTTTCTTCAGTTTGGCTGCTAATTCAGCCAGTATCAGGGAAGCACACACTCCATCCTTGTCTCGACAATAAGATCCTGTTAGGTAGCCATGGCTTTCTTCAAGTGCAATAACAAAATTGTCTTCTTTGCCTTTTTTCTCTAGCTTTGCGATTTCATTAGCAATATATTTA
>JASMFX010000142.1 GCA_030751555.1 Candidatus Woesearchaeota archaeon
CTCTGCTTATCCAACTCAAAGCAAATAAGAGACGGATTTTCCTCTTCAATAATTTTCTTGACTTCATCTAAAGATTGCTGTGCAATATGACTTGTCCCGATAATAGTAAGATTTCTATACTTCATTTCAACATGGAATCTAAGATGCTATAAAAACCTTATGAAGCTCTTCCTATCCAAATCATGCTCAAGACATATTCAATACATTCGCAGAATGCCCTAAGATTATAATTGGAGAGGAGGTATCCTGATATGTATAAAAAAACAGCAAAAAGTTTATAAACAAGTCCTACTTTAAAGAAGCTACAAATATTCAAAGGTGATAAATATGCTAAAGATGAAGCGAATTTCAGAATCATATGAAATGAAGGTATTTACAGACACTGGAGAGTATTTTGGAGATGTTGAAGAAGCAATTCTTACATCAACAAAGGTATTTGGTTGGAGAGTTAGAGCAACTAAAAACTCGTTCTTGAATAAGGTACTTGGATCAGCCAAAGGGGTCATTGTCCCACACCAACTTGTAAAGGCAATTGGAGACGTTATGGTGATTAGCAAGGCTGCTGTTCCATCTTATGGTCCAGAAGAAGGCCAAGAAGAGTAATACTGTGGTGAAGATTCTCACCAAAAGCTATAAATAAAGAAACTTCTACAAAAAAGTATGCTCATTAACACTCTTGAAGAACTTGACCTTACCAAAACAGAAGCAAGAATATATCTTGCAGTTTTAGAGTTAGGTTCTTGTCTAGCTGGAGAAATAACCAAGAAGACCGGAATTCATAGAAGGTCTGTCTATGATTCAGTAGAACGACTTATTCAGAAAGGCCTGCTGTCTTATATAAAAACTAATAATAGAAAACACTTTGAAGCGATAAACCCAGAAATTTTACTATCCCAGATAAAGGAAAAACAAAACAGTATCAAAGCTATCCTGCCTGAGCTATCCCTAAAATTCAACATGGCAAGAAAGAAACAGGATACAACGTTCTATAAAGGCCAAGCAGGTCTCAAATCAGTCTTTAATGATCAAATACAAGAGAAAAAAGAGATCCTCGTATTTGGTGCCAGTACTGACATCAACAATGTTTTAAAGTTCTACCTCCCCCACTATGAAAATGCAAGAAAAAAATATAGAATCCCTGTTAAAATTATCTATGATCAATCAGCAAAAAAAGACACCTTGTTGCATCAAAGACCGTATCTTAAAGTAAAATACCTCCCAAAACAATATAGAAGTCCCTCCTCCACTAACATCTATGGAAACAAGGTAGCCATATTGCTGTGGGAAGATGAGCCCCTGGCCATTGTCATAGACAATAACAAAATAGCAGAATCATACAGAAAATTCTTTGACCTGATGTGGAAAATTGCTAAGCCTTAATCAATTGGAGCGTTTCGAACCACCGGTTTTATAAGGAGTATAAGATGATTTTTGCCTAGCAGAGCTTCTTCTTCCCGTTGTTTCATCATATTCCGATCGCTCATCAAACTTACACTGCTTACAAATAATCATTCTAAAACCTAAGTGATCCTCATAACGAATCTTTGTGCTCCCACACTTTGGACATTGCTTAGCCATACAAACCCTCTAACACCAACAATTTAAAAGGTTGATGATTTTTAAGACTCTGATCAAAATGTGTAAGGTGAATTGTTTTTAAGACCTGTACCTAAGGGGGGAGGCTCCACAAAAACTTCAACAAGTATACCATAAAAGAAAACTATTCTAGGTAGGGGTGGGACACTCGATACAAGGTAGCATGGTGGGTGGTTAGTACGCTAGAATGAGAACCCATGATATAAGGTAGCTCATTGGATGGTATCCCTCCATCCCCTCCAAAAAAAACAAGAAGCATTTTCAACCACAACATTATTTTCTATTGAGAAAAAAATAATACCCCTCAACCTAATAATTTCAAAATCACAAACTATATAAATGTCCTTTGTCCCTAATTGAGTTCCGGACAAATAATTTGTCTTCTCAAAAAAGCAGGCGGTTACATGACAACAAAAAACGAGGCAGAACTATCTCACGAGTTTTCTGAAAATGAAGAGCAGTTTAATGCCATGTTCACACACAAGAGCAAATTATCTTCATTAGTCATAGAATCTAAAATTACTGCTTACAAAAAATTATTCTACTCAATAAAAAAATGGCAAGAGACAGGCGAACTACCTATCCACCCTCATGATGACTATCTTGGAGGAAGTGAATTAGCCCAAGATATCTATAAGAAGAAATATTTACTAAAAGACCTTTCAAACAAATTAATTGAGACCCGACCTGAACAGATGTTTAGACGCCTTGCTGCTTATATTGCTTCAGTAGAAGACTCAGAGGAAAAACAAGAACTATTTGCAAAAAAATTTTACAATCTTTTATACAATGGATACTTCCTCCCTGGTGGAAGAGTTATAGCAGGAGCAGGAGATCTGTTTAGATTAAAAACATTAGCAAACTGCTTTGTTAGCATTATTGAAAAGGATAACATTGAATCTATCTACAAGGCAGCATATGAATGTGCCCGCACCTACTCTTACGGAGGGGGCATTGGTGTAGATATCTCAGTTTTAAGACCAAAAAATTCAGTTGTGCATAATGCAGCTGATCATTCTACTGGAGCGGTGTCCTTTATGGAAGTCTACTCACTTACAACCGGCCTTATTGGACAATCTGGAAGAAGAGGTGCACTGATGCTTACCATGGATGTAAAACATCCTGATGTGTTCAACTTTATCAAAGTAAAAAAAGAATCAAATTGGGTTACAAAGCAAATCATAGATCAGTGCAGATGGTCTAACAAATTCCAAGATCATCAATTAGATGAGATTGAAAAAAAGGTTAGAGAAAACACCCAAGTACGATTTGCAAATATATCACTAAAAGTAACAGATGAATTCATGCAGGCTGTATATGAGCAAACCATGTATGGAAAAGAAAAAATCCTTGTCTATAAAAAATTAAAATCTTCATCAATAGAAAGTAGACAAGATGAAAAATCAGTACACTATGCGTATAGCATTCCTTCAAAGGAAATCGAACACTATGAATTACTTGGCACCTTTGATACTATTGAATCCCTAAACCAGTTCTTAGAGAAATTTGCCAATCCTATTTCAAAAAATCAGCTAGATGATGTAAATGCAAGGGATATTTATGGTGACCTAACATTGACAGCAGCTAAAGAAGACTTTGACATCTCCATAAAAAGAGCAGGAGATTTCTTATTATACTACCACTCCAAAAATGTAGGAGAGATTAAGGAATTGGTAAAGGCAAGAGACATCTGGGACCCTTTTATATCCAGTAATTATCAAACAGCAGAACCGGGTTTAATCTTTTGGAGCAGAATGAAAAAATATTCTCCTTCAGATTATCTAGGTAAGCCAATTCTTTCTACAAATCCTTGTGGAGAAGTCCCATTAGAAGACGGGGGTGCCTGTAATCTAGGTTCATTAAATCTTTCAAGATTTGTAAAGGAGGGTTATACGGAAAATGCCTCGGTGGATTGGGAATCCTTAAAAGAAGTCACATATGATGTTATCAGATTCCTTGATAATGTAGTTCTTTGGAATGAAACACTGAACCCACTAGAAAAGCAAAGAAGATCTGCACATGATACTCGTAGATTAGGATTAGGAATCATGGGCATAGCAGACATGTTTAATCAATTAGGGATTGATTATGATTCAGAAAAGGGTATTAACCTGCTTGAGAAAATATCATCATTTGTTGCCAACCACTCGTACAGAGCCTCTGCACACCTAGCAGAAGAAAAAGCACCTTCACCAATATTCAATTATGGAAAATATAAAGAAAACCCTTTTTTCAATGAAGCGATTGACGATGAAACTAGAACCATAGTAAAAGAAAAAGGACTTCGTAATGTTGCCATTCTCTCTATAGCTCCAACAGGAACTATTTCAAATGTTATTCTTAGTTATAAAAATAAAGACAAGCATTACGTGGGTGTAAGTAGTGGCATTGAACCTGTTTTCGCTTTATATTACACAAGAAGATCAGAGTCTTTTGGTAATAAAATGTTCAAGGTGTTCCATTCAACAGTAAAGGCATATCTTGACAAAAAAGGGAAGACTAAAGAAGCTGAAAAAATTGAAGATGCAGAGTCTCTAAGATCATTACTCCCTGATTATTTTTTTAGAACAGCACATTTTATCTCAGCTGAAAAAAGGGTTGAAATTCAGGGTGTAGCTCAGAAATACATTGATCACAGCATCTCTTCCACAGTAAATCTTCCAGAGAGTGTTGATCCTGAAACAATATCAAATATCTATGTACAAGCCTGGAAAAAAGGGTTAAAAGGAATTACAATCTACAGAGATGGCAGCAGATACCCAATTTTATCAGTTCAAACTCAACAAACTAAATTCCAGAATATCAAAAATCAAGTTTTCACTGTTAAAGTTGAAGGTCAAGATACAATCACGCTAAAAGGAGATGAAGTATTTACAACTAAAAATGGAACCCTATGCACTCCATTCCATGCTGTGGAGAATAATATTCCTGAAGTTAAAATAAGTGAAATAGAAAAACCTGCTGCCAAACCAAAAAAAGATACAGATAAGGCAGAAAAGACTAATGGAGAATCCTCTAAAGTTTGTAAAGTAGAGTTAGTTGATGGCCAATTAGTCAAAAGTTGTTCTGAATAACAGAAGACTGCCTATCTTATTATAGCTCACCAGATCCCCACGCTTTAGCGTGGGGTTTTCTGGCTCGCAATATAGTAAGCAGTCTTCTGGGATTACAATTTTGAGCTAGTACAGGAATCTGTATCCTCAACTTGAAAGTTAAGGTTTTAGGCTCAAAATTGAAATAAGCAATATTTCATACTAAATAACGAACAAATCTTCAAAAATGCCTAAATAGGCAAAAATTTAAATGCTATGAATGATTCCCTATTCTTATTAGAACTGCTCAAAAATGGAAACCACTAATAGAATTTTAAACATTGTTAAGAGGGAAGGGGATGTTATTGACTTTGATAAGAAAAAAATAGCTGATGCTGTATATAAAACCAGCCTTTCAATAGGTGAACCTAACAAAACCATAGCTGAAGATATAGCATCAAAAGTGGTTGAGATCCTAAATCAAACCTTTGATGAGGATACTGCCCCTACTATAGAAGATATCCAAGATGTGGTTGAGCAGGTATTAATTAATCAAAATCTTACCAAAATTGCAAAGGCCTATATCCTCTACAGGCAACAACGAACCGAAATACGTAAGCAAAAAGAAGCAATCCTCGGTCAAATCGATACCTCAAGACTCTCCCCAAATGCCTTGCTCATAGCAAAAGAAAGATATCTACAAAGAGACAGCCATGGAAATGCTGCCGAAACTCCATTGGAGATGTTTAGAAGAGTTGCTAAGTCCATTGCATCTCCCGAGAAAAAGTATAGTGATGAAAAAGGAAAACCAAAATACTGGGAGGAAAAATTTTACAATTCTATTGCAAAGTTAGATTTTGTCCCTTCAGGAAGGATCCTAGCAGGAGCAGGTACAAAGAACCAGCAACTGTTAAGTAGCTTCGTAGTTCCTTTGGGAGATAGCACTAAAGAAATCTTTAAAGCATTGTATGATTCTAGTATAATTAAACGATACGGTGGAGGTGTGGGGTACTCATTTTCCAGATTAAGAAAAAAAGGAACCAAAACATTCTTTGTGGATAGTAAAGCCTCTGGACCAGTATCCTTTATGCACCTATTTGATCATGCATCAAGTCTCATAACTGTAAGTGGACAAAGAAAAGGTGCAAACATGGGTAGTCTCTCTGTTGAGCATCCAGATATTATTGATTTTATTACTTCAAAAACAAATCATGCTCTACCAAATTTTAACATATCAGTAGAGATTACGGATAAATTTATGAAAGCAGTTTTAAAAAATCAGGATTATTTTCTAGTAGATCCAGTTACCCAAAAAGAGGTAGAGACCATTAATGCAAGAAAAGTTTTTGATCTAATGATTACCATGGCTTGGAAGTATGGGGATCCAGGTATGCTCTTCATAGACACAATCAATAAATACAACCCTACACCTATACTAGGTAATTTTGAGACAACAGACCCTTGTGGTGACCAACCACTATTACCTTATGGAGGAGTTCCTTACGGAGCAATCAATCTCTCAAACTTTGTAGAAAAAAAGAAAATAAATTGGTCAAAACTGAAAGCAGTCATACCCATTGCAGTAAGGTTTCTTGACAATTGTATCGATGTGACAACTTTTCCAATTACTACTTTCAAAAAAAATGTGACAGGTCTAAGAAATATTGGACTAGGCATATTAGGATTTGCTGACTTGCTCTACTTATTAGAGGTTTCTTATACGGGTAGAGAAGCCATTTCACTGGCACAAAAATTGATGGAATTCATCCAGACACAAGCCCAGGAGACCTCACGAAAGATTGCAGAAGAAAAAGGTAATTTTAAACTATATCCTAAAAGTATTTTTGCAAAAAAAAGAATTCGAAGAAGAAATGCCTCACTAACAACAATTTCACCATGTGGAGCAAGAGGTATTTTGGCAGATACAACTGGGGGGATAGAACCCAATTTTGCACTTGGATACTATAGAAGAACCGTGGCATCAGGAGAAATATTGCATATCAATCCTGTTTTTGAGGAAGTAGCTAAGAAAAGAGGATTCCATTCAACTGATTTGATGAGAAAAATAGCAGCCGCATCCTCACTAAATGATGTTCCAGAGATCCCTGATGATGTTAAAAAGATTTTTGTAACCGCTCATGACATACCACCTGAATGTCATATCCGAATCCAGGCAACCTTCCAGAAATATGTTGACAATGCCATCTCCAAAACAGTTAATTTTCCCTATAGTGCTACATTAAAAGATGTTGAACGTGTTTGCCTTTTAGCTTATAAATTGGGTTGTAAAGGAATCACTACCTATCGTGATGGTAGCCGAGATGATCAGATTATCGTAACCCAGTAATCTTTCTTAAGTTAATTTCCAAAGGAATCGACTTAATAGAAAAGAATTTAAATGATCATTAGTCAAAGCAGTATATGAAAAATAAGTTAGAAAGCACAATATGCTATCAGGTATTGCTCAAAATAAAAGGAAAGGAGTTCATCATAACAAGTTTATTGGATCTTGGATTTTACGTAGCATTCTACATTGGTATGATCCTCTGGGTCCTTGCATTACAAATAAAATCAAAGATTATTGGACAAGTAGATCTGAACAGCATTGCATATCAAAAAACTTCAGAATTAACATCTACCCTAGGCACAGTACAAGGTTTTTTATTCTACCTCATCTTATTCTTAGTTGTGTTTCTCATCTATGCACTACTTGATGTTACACTGATTAAGGGATACATCTATACAAGGATAACAGAAACCAAATTTACAAAAAAGTATGCCATCAAATTATTCAAAGCAAACTTGATTTGGTATGCATTCATTGTGGCAATACTACTCTTCCTCCTAGTCCTGTTAAAAAACCTTGTCATCGCTCCAATGATCTTGTTTATAGGAATTTCATTTCTCTTGTATGTAACAGTAATCTTCCAGATAGTGTTTGCAATCGATCAGAAAAAGATTATTAAGAGAGTCTTCTTTGTTGCAATCCAAAGAATTCACAAATTCATTCTTCCACTTGTGTTGTTGATCATCATTTTTTCTATCATCACAGTCATCTCTCGAGGCCTCCAGTATGTTCCTCAACCAATAGCCCAAATATTATCTGGAGCGATATTACTCCTTTTTTTTGCTTTTGGAAGATTTTATTTAGCAGCAGTAGTTAAGAAACAATTGCATTAGCTGTTTAATGCTGCCAAACTCTCACAACTTTTCTTTAGATACTGATTTTCAACCTTAGGACATACTGAATAATCTCCTTCAATAGCAAAATTCATTAAGCACGTATCTCTCTTTGAATTACTCTGGATATTAGCACAGAGACTTGGAGTTTGTGAATTTTCAGCAATCTTCTCAAAGCATTTATCTCTCTTTCTAATCTCTAAGAGACTATCACAGAGCTTGCCAGCTTTATTAACATCGCTAACACTTGCCTTCACAGCATCTTCTGTAATAAGATGAGAATCTTGTGTACTCCTGGAAGGTTGAGGTAATTCAGGCACATCTTCTAGATCCGGATCTTCCACAGGTTCCTCCGGTTCCTCAACAGATGGTTCTTCCACAGGCTCTTCAGGCTCCTCAACAGATGGTTCTTCCTCTGGTTCGTCTACTTCTAAGCCCTCAACCTGAAAGTTTATCCTCGCAGTAGCCTTTTTACTATCATAAAGCGCTGTTGCTTTAAGAACATATCTCCCACTTTTTGTGTCTGAAGGGATCCTAATAGATTTTGAATCAGAAACCTTGGTTTCTATTGCAATTTCTTCATCCATTGAGGTTACTTGCTGATTATTAAAGTCCAAAACTTCGTATTGCATCCTAAAATCAAATCTTTTCTGACTCCCTGTCTGAGTAGCAATGTATCTAAAAGGAAAATTCTCTCCAGCTTCTACACTTTCAACATCTGAACTCAAGCTGAGATCCAATAAAGTAAGGGGAGCATCAGATCCGCTAAACATAGAGAAAACAAAAAACGCTCCAATAATCACCACCAAACAAGATGAAATAATAGTAATAATGCTCTTCTTAGAAAGTTCAATAGTATGATGCACATGTGGGGATCCATAGATTAAACTCACCGCTTCTTGAATATCCCTTAATTGATAGCCCTGGCTAAGCAGATGA
>JASMFX010000143.1 GCA_030751555.1 Candidatus Woesearchaeota archaeon
ATAAAAAAACCCATCCAGATAAGGTATGACATTAAGCAGAGCCCTTTTATCTCCAATATATTTATTCTTGCCGGCAAAAATGCAAAAGCACAAATCCTTATCAATAAAGTTTCCAGTAATGTTCCTAGCAAGGTTTCTAGCAATAAAGCCTCTTATGTGGCTGATGATGTGAGAATTATTTCAGGACCTAATAGCAAGATAGAGTTTATTACTATCCAAAACCTTAGCAAGAAAACTATCAATGTCCAGAGACGCAATGCTCTGACTAAAAAAAATGCAGAAGTCAACTGGATTGACATATGCCTTGGGACAAAATATACTAAGTCAGATGTAATAACATCTTTGGTTGATGAGGGTGCAACAGCAAAGAACACAGTATTGTTTCTAGGATCTCAAGAGCAGCAGTATGATCTCTACACAGCTTCACTCCACAAATCTCCAAACACCTTTTCGGATATTGTCACAAAAGGGGTCTTAAATGATAAATCCAAGGCACTAAGCAGAGGCCTTGTAAGAATTGAAAAAAACGCAGCAGGATCTAATGGCTATGAAACACAAGATGTTCTTATTTTAAGCGAGAAGGCTGAGGCTGATGCAATTCCAAACCTAGAAATAGAGAACAATGACGTTAAGTGTAGCCATGGCTCAACAGTAGGACAGATTGATAAAGACAAGTTATTTTATCTGATGAGCAGAGGCCTAGCTGAGAGCGAGGCAAAAATGAAGATTGTTGAGGGTTACTTTACACCAGTATTGGATTTGTTTAAGGATCCTGATCTCAAAGATAAGGTGCATAATAGCATAACTAAAGCAATGGGGTAATTACAATGTCTGAAGGAAACTTAATTGCAAAATCAAAATTAGAATCAATCGAGAAAAACAAAAAAATAATAGAAGCTCTTAAAAAGATAGAGGATCCAGAATTACAATTAGACATATGGACTCTAGGGTTAATATACAACATATCATATCCAAATGATAAAGTAACCATTACCATGACGTTTACAAGCCCAACCTGTCCCTATGCGCCGCAGCTTATGGCTCAGGTAGGGTATGTTATTAAAGAGTTGGGAATCAAGATGAATGATATAGAAATAACCTTTGATCCTCCTTGGGAGCCAACTGAAGAGGTAAAGGACTTATTAGGGTTAGCATGATGGACAACGAAAAAGCAAAAGAATTGAGAGAAGATTTTCCAATCTTTCGGAGTGAAATGAACAAACAGAAGCTGATCTATCTAGACAATGCTGCAACCACTCAAAAGCCAGAGGTTGTTATTGACAAAATTACTAAATATTATGAAAATGAAAATGCCAATATCCACAGAGGAATCTACAAGCTAAGCGAGGAAGCAACAAAAAGCTATGAAAATGCACATAAAACAGTTGCAAATCTTGTAAAAGCATCCCCTCATGAGATCATTTTTACAAGAAACACAACAGAATCCCTTAACTTGCTGGCCTACACCCTAGGATCTGTTGCAAAGGGTAAAGACATAGTCTTAACCGAATTAGAGCACCACTCAAATATTGTTCCTTGGCAGGAATTAGCTAAAAGAAACAATATGAAGATCAAATTCATTCCAGTAAAAGCTGACTTTACTTTGGATTATGCTAAAGCTGAGAAACTCATAACAGAGAATACTGCAATTGTCTCTATGAACCATGTCTCCAATGCAGTTGGAACCATTAACAATGTCAAAAAGATAATGAAATTAGGAAAAAGCAATGGAGCAATAACTATCCTCGACGGGGCTCAATCAGCACCTCACATGGAGATTGATGTAAAGGAACTGGGATGCGACTTTTTTGCCTTTTCAGGCCATAAAATGCTCGGACCAACAGGCATTGGTGCTCTTTATGGAAATAAAGCATTGCTTGAAAAAATGCCTCCATTTCTTTCAGGAGGAGACATGATACGCACAGTTTCCTTTGATAAATCAACCTGGAATGATCTTCCCTGGAAGTATGAAGCAGGCACTCCAAATATAGCAGGCGGAATCTGCTTTGCAACTGCTATTGATTATCTTAAAAAGGTAGGGCTAAAAAACATAGATCGATGGGAAAGAGAACTCATTGCCTATGCATTAGAAGAAGTTGCTAAAATCAAGAGCATTAAATTGTTTAATCCAGGAGTTAAAAATAGCGCTGGAATTCTTTCATTTAACCTTGGAAATATTCATGCCCACGACGTATCCTCGTTATTGGACGCTGAGGGCATATGTATCCGAGGAGGACATCATTGCGCAATGCCTCTGATGACCAAGCTTGGAATAACTGGAACCTCAAGAGCAAGTTTTTATCTCTATAACACCATGGAAGATGTTGATGCGTTAATTACTGCATTAAAAAAATCAGAAGAGGTGTTCAAGTAGATGGATGCAGCAGAAGTAAGAGCAATGTATCAAGAGCACATACTTGATAACTACAAAAATCCTCAGAATCATGGAACCTTGGATAATCCAACCGATGAAAGACGTGGCTATAACCCTCTCTGCGGAGATGACCTAACTGTCCAGATGATTATAAAAAATAATAAAATAGAGGATATTAAGTTCAAAGGCAATGGTTGTGCAATCAGCATAGCATCAACCTCTCTACTCTCAGAATTCGTTAAGGGAAAAACCGTGGCAGAGGTCAAGAAACTAACAAAAGAAGACATTCTTGAACTACTCGAGATACCAATTAGTCATGCAAGGATAAAATGCGCACTACTCTGCCTTGAAACAATCCATAAGATCCTATTCAAAAAAGAAGGAGTAGCAACCACAGAGGGTGATAAATAATGGCTGTGTTAGAGATAAAGGATCTCCATGTTAAAGTTGAAGAAAAAGAAATATTAAAAGGATTGACCATGTCCATTGAATTAGGTAAGATAAACGCTTTGATGGGTCCTAATGGCTCTGGCAAAAGCACTCTGGCTCATGTGCTTATGGGCAATCCCAAATTTGAAGTTTCCTCTGGCAAGATACTATACAATGGAAAGGACATAACATCTCTATCGACTGATGAAAGAGCTAAAAAGGGTTTATTCCTAAGTTTCCAATACCCTCATGAAGTCAGCGGTATCACTATCTCCAACTTTTTAAGAACAGCAATTAATGCAGGGAGAGAAAAGGATGACAAAATTAAAGTAATGGATTTTAAGAAATTACTTGATGAAAAGATGGACTCTCTTAAAATGGACAAGTCTATGGCTCGAAGATATCTAAACGAAGGTTTTTCAGGTGGAGAGAAAAAACGAGCAGAGATATTACAAATGGTAGTTCTTGATCCTAAACTTGCTATTCTAGATGAAACAGATTCTGGCCTTGACATTGATGCGTTAAAGGCAGTAGCTGAGGGTGTTAATGCTTTTATGACCCCTGAAAAATGCATCCTGATTATTACGCATTATAAGAGAATTCTCGAGTTCATCAAGCCTGATAAATTGTTTATCTTAATTGATGGAAAGATTGCTCTAGAAGGCGGTGGAGAACTTGTCGATCAGTTAGAAGAAAAGGGTTATGGTTGGATACAGGAAGATGGTTAACTTTTTTAATTTGTCCTGACATAAGTGACTTTTCTATTTCTTCTATTTTTTATCCCAGAAGTTATTTTGCCCCAGCCAGTGCGTCCCAGCGCAAAAGGTAACTCAGCAAGCGCCACCAGAGCAGACCCATGAGTTTCCCCTTTAAGGGTAAGTAGTTTTCCCATACTGAGAGGATTTCCCTTTATATTATAGGTTGTTACTGGATCACCCTCTCTCGTGGTCTTTCTACTGGTGAAAGAAAATCCCTCTGCTAAGTTATGGGCTGCACTACCTGCAAACTCACTACCTGTGAATGATGTGACAAATCGCTCTGCAAAAGATCTACTCTCTTTCTTTGATGGACTCAAAGAGTATCCCTTCTTACCAGATATGAAACTCCTTTCTCTATCCTCTTCATCAGGTTCTCCAGCTAGAAAAAAGCTACTA
>JASMFX010000144.1 GCA_030751555.1 Candidatus Woesearchaeota archaeon
CAAAGACTTTGGCTGATGCATTACCTCAGAAAAAGGGTGTGGAGAATTTTGTTCGTGTACAAGGAAGTCCTGATTTGACTGCAGAAGATCTTATTGGAGATATTGATCCGATGAAAGCTCTCAAGTTTGGACCGTTATCCAAGGAAGCGTTTGTTGAAGGAAAGATTTTCAAGGCAAATGGTGGAGTTTTGTTTTTTGATGAGCTTAATAGATGTCCTGAAAAACTACAAAATGCATTATTGCAAGTTCTTGAAGAGAAAAAAGCAACTATTGGGAGTTATGATGTCGATATTGATGCTAATTTTATCTTTATTGCTACCATGAATCCAGAGGATAGCAGTACAGAAAAATTGTCTGATGTACTTTTGGATAGATTTGACGTATTGTATATGAGTTATCCTGAAAGTTTGGAGATTGAAAAAGATATTGTTTTGAGTAAAAAACCAGATTTTAAGGTTGCATTTCCTGATAATCTGTTAACACTTGCAGTAGACTTTGTTAGGAGATTGCGAGAGAGTGATAAGATTGAGAAAAAACCTTCCGTGAGAGCAAGTATAGGACTCTATGAACGAGCATTAGCTAATGCACATCTTGCTGGAAAGAAAAAAGTAGACTTTAAGCATATCAAGGATGCTGTGAATAGTGTTATTAGTCACAGAATTCGATTAAAACCCTCAATTAAATATTTAGAGAGTGCTGAGGATTTTGTTGCTGAAGAGTTTAAGCAGTTTGTTTCTTCGTACAAGGATTTGTCGGGTAAAAAAGAGGACGAAGGAGACGTCCCCTGATATAGGCGTACCTGAGTTTTCAGAAGGGAGTGATACTCGAGGTAATTTGAAGTTTGATGAGGTAGAAGAGAAGGTAATGCGTTCTGTTGTTGAGCATGATAAAAATGAAGTAGGTAAGGGAAAGATGATGAGTCAGGCGATTAATCAAGGATTTAGTTCTTTCCATCCTGATTTAATGATGGACCATTTGAAAAAAGATTATGCTCAAGCTCATCGATTATATGGTGAAGGGCTTTTAAGATTGGTGAGTGGATATGAACCGAGTGTAATTAAAAGAAATATTAACATTCCTGAGTTTCGACGAGAATTAAAACAAAAGATAGATGAAAAATTACTAGAGTTACGACAAGAAGGATATTTAGAAAAAGACGGAGAGATTACAGAAAAAGGGTATGAGATGGCTTCTTTAGTTTTGTATACAGAGGAGTTAAATCATTTAGTTCCTGAGGGTATTGGAGGATCTAAATTACACAAAGAAGTTGCTCATTATGGGGACAAGTCTGATGTTAAAGGATATAAAAAAGGAGATCGATATCGAGATATTGCTTTGAAAAAGAGTGTAAAAAAAGCATTGCGTCGAGGTCATTCTGCACTGAGTAAGACAGATTTACAAGTTTTTGAGCGAGAGGCTAAGGGGAGTGTCTATGTAGTGTATGGAATGGACGCTTCAGGAAGTATGAAGGGGAATAAACTCGAGATGGCAAAAAAAGCTGGAATTGCTTTAAGTTTTCAAGCTATTGAAGAGAGAGATTATGCAGGATTACTTGTGTTTGGTCGGGAAGTTCGTGAAGAGATTGCCCCTACACAAGATTTTGGTCAATTGCTAAAGACGATTACAAGAGTTCGTGCTAATCAAGAGACTCATTTTGTTAAAATGATTCATGAATCTGTAAAGATGTTCCCTCCTGGTAAAGTTACTAAACATTTGGTTGTGTTAACAGACGCATTACCTACCATTGGAAAAGATCCTGAAAAGGAGACACTTGCAGCTGTAGGTGTTGCAAGAGGCGCAGGGATTACCATATCTGTAGTAGGTATTAATTTGGATCAGAATGGGAGAGAATTTGCTGAGAAAATAGCTAGTTTAGGTCAGGGAAGATTATATGACGTTAAACACTTAGAAGATATGGATACTTTGATATTGCAGGATTATTATAGTGTTAAGTAATTATTTTTTATGTATAGTGAAATAATTTGCATGACCTTCAAGTGTTACTGGTAGGGGGGCTTCCCAACCTAATTCTTGTCTTAGCCCTGTACTGATTCCTATTCTTCCCGATGTATCTATAGATGTTATGTATTTTTGAGATCCTGTGTTAACTCCTCTTACAGGTTTTAAAATGTGATTACATTCTGGAGGATTTGCAATATATACCTGGATATGAGGATTTTCATGATCAGTTATAGGTGTAACAAGGAATTGATTTTCATATCCACCAATATTTTGGAATTTATTTACCCACTGAGATGGAAGATTAATTCTACCTCTTTCTCCTAGTTTTACTTGGAATTGATGATAGAATATTTGTGCATCGAGATATTCAGGATGAGATTCTTGGACTGGATTTTGTGTATTTCGCATTTCTGCTTGTAAATTCTGTACCCTTCTTCCTTGTTCTCTTGCGTGATGTGATCCTTCACTCTCAAGCGTATT
>JASMFX010000145.1 GCA_030751555.1 Candidatus Woesearchaeota archaeon
TGGAACTTATGTGATGACTGCTGAAGAGGCTGCAAATGCAGCTAACAAGCTTAAGCCAAAAATAGCAATCCCTAAGCATTATGGTTCTATTGTAGGCACAGAAGAGGATGCTAAAAAATTTAAGGAATTATGTGATTGTGAAGTGCGGATTCTGGAGAAAGAGTAAACTCCTATCTCTCCATCTTACCTACTTCTTCTTAACAGTAAGAATTAAATCTTCTTGATCAAATATCTCATTTCCTGACGTATCTGTAAGCATTATGGTTATAGCATAGTCTGTCCTTACAGTATCACTAACACCCGTTACCTTCACAATTTTATTGCCAGTAGTTTCACCAGGCTGCAAAGGATAAGCAAGATGGATAGGATACTCAAATTCAACCCTGTCAGGCGCCTCTGTAGTTACATTAAAAGTAACAGTAGTAGCTATCTTTCCTTTATTCTTTGCATCAATAATCAAATCAGCACTCTCACCTGATTGAATAATATCAGGTTTAAGATATGCATTGATTATTTTTGCACTAGCCTCATCCTCACTTTGGCAACCCACGAACAAAGCAACACATACAATTAATAATACGATTAGTTTCTTCATCTATCAACCACAATAAAACTAGCTTATTAAGTTTTCTATTGATACCTCTTTTTTATCTCCTTCCTAACCTTCTCAAAACTCCCATCCTTAATCCCCTGCTGTATTTTATCCATAAGTCTCTGCATAAAATAAAGATTATGATAACTGCAAAGCCTATATCCAGTCGGCTCTTTCATCCTCATTTGATAGGATATAAAAGCCCGACTAAACCCCTTACAAACAAAACAATTACAATCCTTATCAACAGGTCCTGCATCATTTTTATACTTGGCATTCAATATCCTAACTTTTCCTTTCCAAGTAAAAAGAGTTCCATGCCTTGCATTTTGCGTGTGAAAAGCAGAGTCAAAACAATCAATCCCCGCTGCAACAGCTTCAACAATATCAGCAGGATTCCCAACACCCATCAAATAGCGGATCTTACCTTCATCAATCTTCTTAACACTCTCTTTCACCATAGCCATCATCACTTTATGACCTTCTCCCAGAGCCAAGCCTCCAACAGCCATTCCATCAAAGCCCATTGCATTTACAGTCTCAGCACTCTTCTGTCTTAAATTCTTAAATAAGCCTCCCTGACTAATCCCAAACATGAGTTGCTTTTTGCTACGATGCTCTAGACACTCCTTTGCCCAACGATGTGTTCGAACAAGTGCCTTCTCAACAGCTTTTTTCCCAGCCTTAACCGGAGGCATATCATCCAGCACCATGGCAACATCACTTCCAAGAGCCTGTTGAACCTTCATAGCATCTTTTGGAGCATACAAAAACGGTTTTCCATGCCAAGGATTCTTGAAAACAATCCCGTCCTCTTTTGATTTCAAATAAAAACTCTCTCTATCAGCCTGAAACCCACCAGAGTCTGTAAAAATAACACCATCATACTGGGAAAAAGCATGCAAACCACCCATTTTTTTAATAACATCCACCCCTGGATTGAGCGACAAGACAAGTGAATTCGAAATCCACGCCTTAATCCCAATCTCTTTCAAATCCTGCGGCGTAATAAACTTAACACTCCCCTTAGTTGCACAGGGCATGAGGAACGGTGTATCGACTTTTCTTTCGTTAACCGAGAATACACCTGTCCTTGCGTTATTCTTTCTGTCACACGCCTCGCTACAAAACATTCTCTTTCCTACCATGTTAGATATTTTATAAAAAACTTATTTTTTCTACGTATATATATTTTTCTCACTTCATCTCCAAAAAATATAATCAATGCAAAAGGAACGGATAATAAGAGTTCAAATAATGAAAGCGGAGCAGTTCCAAAGAATGAATGGGTAAATGGTAAATACACAATAACAGCAAGAATTAATAATTCTGAAATAATCCCCCAATATAAAAGTTTATTTGTAAAAAATCCTTTTCTAAAGATGCTCTGCCTACGAGTTCTACAAATTAGAACATCTGCAACCTGACATATAATGACACTAGCGAAAAAAGCGGTAACTGCCTTCTGGTACAAAGGATTCTGAAATGAGAGACTTTGCCCCCATACCCAACCTCCATTATATAATACAAAAAAATAACTGCAGAAGCCAGCTGCAGCTTGCAAAACTCCAATTATTCCGTAGGACCTAATTAAAAGATTTTTTGTTAATAATTTTTCATTTTTTCCCCTAGGTTTTTTTCTCATCACATCCTCTTCAGGAGCTTCATTACCCAATCCCAAGGCAGGAAGCAAATCAGTTCCAAGATCTATGGCGAGAATTAACACTATCGTTAGCGGCAGTGGAATTCCTAATAATACAAAGGCAATAAAGGGCAGAATCTGAGGAACATTGGATGTTAAGATATACGCAATAAATTTTTTAATATTGTCAAAAATTGTCCGGCCTTCCTCTATTGCGTTAACAATTGTTGCGAAATTATCATCCATAAGAACCATATCACTTGCTTCCCTGGCTACTTCTGTACCAGAGATTCCCATCGAGACGCCCATATCAGCATGCTTAAGTGCTGGGGCATCATTCACTCCATCTCCTGTTACTGTAACTATTTCACCCAATTCCTTGAGGGCACGCACAATCTGAAGTTTTTGAAAAGGATTAGTTCTTGCAAAAATAAGATTTTCTTTTTGAAGAATAGAACGAAATCTTTTCTGAGGCATATTTTTGAGTTGGTCACCTGTTACCATATTTGGTTTTCCATTAATTAAACCAATTTTTTGAGCTATTGATTCAGCAGTTAGTGTATGATCTCCTGTAATCATGATAACCCGTATTCCTGCGGATGTTGCCTTCCGAATAGCTTCTTTAACTTCTTTCCGTGGAGGATCTGTAAGCCCTACAAGTCCAAGAAAAATAAAATGATCTTCCTTCACTTTAGCAGTGGAAGTTTGCTTATATCCAAATCCTAATACCCTTTCTCCTCGTGAGGCAAGGGAGCAATAGGTCTGGGTTAGTTTATTTTTTTCATCAGCGGTTAACATCCTGGTAGAAGAACCAACGAGGATGCGACTGCATTTCTCGAGTATCACCTCTGGCGCACCTTTCATAAATGCAATCTTACGTCCCTCCACAATACATGTGCTAATCATTCTTTTTGTTTTTGAGTCAAAGGGGGATTCATGAATTCGAGGGTAGCTGCTAATATTTTTTTTACCTAAAAACTTCTGTGCATACGCCAATAATGCTGTTTCAGTAGGATCACCTGATAAGCCTCTTGAGGTATATTTAGAATTATTGCATAAGCTCATGTTGAGGATCAATTTCTGAAAGGCCTGACTTTTGCACAGTGGTCTGTCAACATTAATAAACATTCCATCTACAAAAAGACTGGCAAGACTCATTTTGTTCTGCGTGAGTGTTCCTGTTTTATCTGTGCAGATAACAGTAGTACTTCCCAGAGTTTCAACTGACTCTAAATTTTTGATAAGTGCATTTTTTTTGGCCATTCTTTTGCTTGCAATAGTGAGACAAAGAGTAACTGTGGGGAGAAGTCCTTCCGGAACATTGGCAACGATAATACCAATTGCGAAAATAATACTCCCTATGAGGAGTTGCCCCAATAATATACTGAGGGCAAAAAAAACAGAGCCAAGTACAATTGCAATAATAGAGATAATGCGAATAAATCTGCTAATTTCCTTGTGTAGAGGATTCGCTTCTTTCTCCGACTGCCTTGTTAACGATATAATCCTACCAATCTCAGTGTGCATACCAGTTGCATAAACAACTGCTTTACCATTTCCTGATTGGACAGTAGTTCCTGAAAAAACCATATTTCTTGATTCTAGAATATGTTCATGGGTGCACTCCAATTTTCTCAATTCTGGTTCCGATTCACCTGTTATTGAGCTAAGATCAATCTTTAATTGATGCTCTTCAATTAATCTTCCATCAGCTGGAACTTTATCTCCTTCTTGCAGCAGGAAAACATCACCTACAGTTAATTCAGCTGCTTCTAATTGCTTTTCTTCTCCATTTCTTATAACAGTTACCTGCTGGGGAAGCATTTTTTTAAAACTTTCAAGAATTTGTTCACTTTGATATTCCTGAATGAATGTAAAAAGAGCATTAAGCACCACAACAACTAATAAAGCTATCCCTATATAGAGGTTCCCCATTCCAGGGGATAAATATTCCGCCAAAAAAGCCAATAGCCCTCCAAGGATGAGCAGGATTGCAAAAAAATTTGTGAATTGCCTCAGGAATTTAAAGATCAACTGATATCTTTTTTTTTGTACGAGAATATTTTTGCCATATTGAGCTAATCGTAGAGAAGCCTTTTCATCACTAAGTCCTAATGCAGAGGACCTGACTATCTTGTAAAAATACTCAAGAGAAACTTTGTGTTCATTCATAATATCAATAATTGAGAAGAGTATAAAAATCTATTTGCTGATATTAATAGATAATCCTAAACTCCTCATAACTCTCAGTAGCATCTTCCCAAGCTTCTGTAACCCTAGCAATTTTAGCCCATTTTGTCCCTGTCTTGCAAAAGGAAAGCAGTTTCATTAACGCTTCTTCTTCACCCTCGGCAACAATCTCAACACTCCCATCAGGCTTATTAGCAACCCACCCAAACACACCTAGCTTAATAGCATACTGCTTGGTATAATACCTCATAGAAACTCCCTGAACCTCTCCTCTTACTCTAATGCGAATTCTGCGGTTCATAGAAGGGGGGTAGGTAAAGTAAGCATAAAAATCTTTCCCTAAGATCAATAATTTTCTACAAAACCTTTATAAATCCCCTCCCATCACTCAATCCAATGAAATACAGAACCCACACATGCAACCAGCTAACAAAGAAAGACATAGGGAAAAAAGTAATCCTATCTGGTTGGAACCATAGCAGAAGAGACCATGGAGGATTGATTTTCATAGACCTCAGAGACAGATACGGCCTAACTCAATTAGCTTTTGATCCAAAACATAATAAAAAATCTCACCAAACAGCTGAAGACCTTAGTCGTGAGGATGTAATAACAATCCAAGGAAAAGTCAGAGCAAGACCTCAGGGCATGACCAATAAGAAACTTGCAACTGGAGAAGTCGAGGTCCTAGTAGACACAATCAATCTCTTCAGCAAATCAGAAACCCCTCCTATTGAAATCGATGATAGAACAGAGGCAAATGAAGAAATGCGTCTTAAATACAGATATCTTGATTTGAGAAGGCCAAAGATGTTGAAAAACATTCAGTTTCGAAACGAGTGCGCCAAGGCTGCTCGAGATTTTATGCACAAAAATGATTTTATTGAAATAGAAACTCCACTATTGGTAAGAGCAACACCGGAGGGTGCAAGAGATTATATAGTCCCAAGCCGTACAGTTCCAGGAAAGTTTTTCGCCCTACCACAGAGTCCGCAACTCTACAAGCAAATCCTTATGGTTGGGGGAATTGACCGCTACTTCCAGATGGCAAAATGCCTAAGAGATGAAGATCTACGCTCTGACAGACAGCCAGAGCATACTCAAATAGATTTTGAGATGAGTTTCGCAACAGCTGAAGAAGTCATGGAGCTTGTTGAAGACCTATTCAAGCACATCACAAAGGAAACAAAAGGTGTTCAGATAAAAGAAAAATTTCCGGTTTTAACATACGATGAATCAATGGATAAATACGGAACTGATAAGCCAGATATGAGATATGAGCTATTCCTTACAGAAGTAACTGATATTGTAAAAGATTCTAACTTTAAAGTTTTTAGTGATGTTGCAAGCTCTGGAGGAATCATCAAATGTATAAACCCAGAACAAGACCTTCCTAGAAAAGAAATAGATGGATTAATTGATTTTTGCATTAAAGCTGGAGCAAAAGGCATGGCCTGGATGCGTGTCACCAGTAAAGGCCTGGAATCCAACATTGCCAAATTCTTCCCTGCAAAAGTGCAAAAAGAAATCATAAAGAAAACAAAAGCAAAGCCAGACTCAATTTTAATGTTTATTGCTGACAAGCCCAAGGTGACAAATGATATTCTGGATAGACTCCGTCAAGAATTAGCAAAACGCATGAAATTAATTAAACCAGATACCTTAAAGTATTGCTGGGTTATTGATTATCCCTTATTTGAATGGGATGAAGAATCCCAAGGATTTACTCCTTGTCATCACATTTTTTCAAGACCCAAAGAAGATTCCATCCCTCTCCTAGAAAAAGACCCTGCCAAAGTAAAAGCAGACCTATTCGACATTGTTTTAAACGGTACAGAACTTGGCTCTGGCTCTATCCGAATCTCTCAACCAGATCTTCAAAAGCGTGTCATGAAAGTTATTGGCTTAGATGAAAAAGAAGCAAACAAAAAGTTCGGATTTCTTTTAGATGCCTACAAATACGGCGGTCCTCCGCATGGCGGAATGGGTCTAGGGTTTGACCGGCTCGTAACCATCCTACTTGGTCTTGAAGACATCAGAGAAGTCATCGCATTCCCAAAAAACAAAAACGCAGAATGCCCCATGGACGGTTGTCCTTCCGACATAACAGAGGAGCAGATGAAGGAATTAAACATTAAATCTAGTGTTGTGAAGAAATAATTATTTCAAATAAGCCGAATACCTCACACTTTAGTGTATGGAGAGCCATCGGATTTTTTCATTTTCAAAAAACTAATTTTTCTCCCAAAGAACATTCTTTTTCAAAAAAGCATCTGGCACCCAGATGCCATAATTATTCTTGTAGTCTCTCCTGCATTCATCAACATCAAAAAGGTCACTTAAGGATTCTGGACAAAACAATTCATAACCCACCAATCTTCCCCCATACTCAGTAAATCCTATAGTGGCATGATCATAGTCCATTGGATCTTTTTTCAAATGGATCTCTAAAAAGTTTTTTTTCTTTGAATCTCTAAAAGCAGCTTCAGCAAAATCTAAAATCATAGTACGCCTTAGAGTTCTCACATACGCCTTATGCCTTCTAGTACCATCATGAACATACAATTCATCCGCATACTTATGCCCAACCAGAAACCTCAATAACCGATAATAATCCTTCTCTGTAAGTGCATCTCCCTCTTCAGGCGTAACCTCTAGAGGATTGAACACTCTACTGTATACATTCTCCCTCCGTATGGATGCATTCTTACTCCAAAACCTCTGGGCAAGTTGAAAGTCTTGCCGCGAAAAGAGCTTCAGCTTAATTTCTCTAGTGTAAAATTTCCTATCCTCACCTGTAAAATCCTCAATATTCATCCAGCTCAAGAATCCAAGCTTACTTAAATACCTTTCAAAAGCCTTATAAACTTCTCACCAATCAATTCTTGAATGCCCCAAATCTCAATAATCATTCCAGCGCGCAATGAAGAGAAATACATAAAGAAAACCTTAGACTCTGTTTTCGCATCAGACTACAAAGACTATGAGGTCACTGTAATCCTCGATTCTTGCACAGACAACACCCAGAATGTGATCCAACCATACAAAAACCTTAATTTCATCTCAATAAACGCAAGAAAAGCATCTATCGCAAGAAACAAAGGAGCAGAACTTGCTAAAGGATCTATCTTAGTGTTTCTCGATGCTGACACCATTATCCCTCAAAACCTCTTATCCACAATCCACGCCCAATTCACACCTCAATACAGTGTAGCTACTGTCAAAGCTGTACCTGACCAACAAAAACTCATCCCAAACCTTATGCTCTGGAGCAAAGAACTCTACATCACCCTAAAGCTGAGAATCTCATCAAATGGAATAATCATAACAAATAAAGATACCTTTCAAAAAATTAAATTCAGAGAAGACCTTCCATTTCATGAGGATGGAATCTTCATGCGACAAGCCGCTAAGCTGGGAAAATTTCTCTACATCAAGTCTACCACTGTTACAGAATCCATGCGCAGGTATCAAATCATGGGTTACATTAAACCAACATGGTTCTGGATAAAAGAATTCTGGAAAAACATTTTTGGAAAAAGAGCAAAAGAATATCCCCTAGCAAGATGAAATACAGGCTCATTGCCTTTGACCTTGACGGCGTGATTTTTCAAGATAAATCATTCTGGAGAAGAATGCACCAAGTCTACAATACCGAAAAAAAAGGCCACGCTCTAGCTGAAAAATATCTCAAAAAAAACTATCCAAAGTTAGTGAGAGAAGTTATTGGCAAACTTTGGAAAGACAAACCAGCTATACCATACAGAAACCTCATCAAAAAAGCAAAATACAATCCAGGTGTAAAGGAAACCTTTGCAAAACTAAAAAAAATGCCGATCAAAACAGCAATTATTGCAGGTTCTGAATCATCCCTAGTAAAGCGAGCAAAAAAAGAGCTCAACATCGACTACGCTTTTGGCAATCAACTAGTAATCAAAAAAAACAAAATCTCAGGAGAGTTTATCCCTGCCCATGACTTTCACGGCAAGGGCCTCACACTAAAGAGCCTTTGCAAAGATCTTAATATCCCTCTGAGCCAAACCATTGTTGTAGGTGATGATGAGAACGACATCTCAAAATTTAAGATAGCTGGTTTGTCAATAGCTTTTAATAGCACATGCCAGGATTTAAAAAAAATCGCATCCATAATAATCCAAAGTAACAATCTAAAAAGAATTCTACCTCATATTAGTTGACAAACCACAATCTATTTATACCCCTCTCCCTCACCTTTTAATATGAAAATAGATGAATCCATGTTAAAGCATGTTGCAGAGGTAGCCAGACTTAAACTTACCGAAGCTGAAATAAAAAAATTCCTTCCAGAGTTAAAGGAAGTATTAGATACCTTCTCAAAAATTAGTGAAGTAGATACAAAAAATACTACCTCCTCTTACCAACCAGTCCCTCTAAAAAATGCATTGCGAGAAGATAAACCAAAACAATGCCTTACCCAAGAGCAAGCCCTCTCATTAACCACTCACAAAAAAGAAGGATACTTTAAGGGCCCAAAAGCAGTCTAAAATGCCATCTGTCACCACATTTGTTAAAAAAGTGCATAGTGGAGAAATTAATGTAGTGGAACACACTGCAAAAGTTCTACAAGAGGCAAAAAAACTCAACAGAGAGTATCATTATTACAATACTATCTGTGAACCTCTAGCAAAACAACAAGCAAGAGCAATTAAAAAAAACCCAAAAGGTAGACTAGCTGGAGTTCCTGTTTCTGTAAAAGATGCTATCTGCGTACAAGGTGTTGAATCAACCGCAGGATCCAAAATCCTCAAAGGCTACAAGCCTTTATTTGATGCCACAGTAATCCAACGCCTAAAAAAAGAAGGAGCTATCATTATTGGAAAAACAGCCCAAGATGCATTCGGCTTTGGCTCTTTTTCAACAAATGTAGGATTGGATATGAAAGCCCCCATTAACCCATTAGATCCTACAAGGGCATGCGGAGGCTCCTCTGGAGGCTCTGCTGGCATTACACAATTAACCCAATATCCTCACCTAAGCTTAGGAGAATCTACTGGGGGATCAATTGCAGCACCTGCTTCTTTCTGCGGTATCCCAGCCTTATGCCCAACGTATGGAAAAATATCAAGATACGGCTTAATGGACTATGCAAACTCCTTGGATAAAATCGGCCCAATGGGAAAGACAATTGAAGACATTGCTCTCCTTCTTGAAATCATAGCAGGCCATGATCCAAAAGACTCTACCTCACTAACCTCAAAAACAGAATCCTACTCAAAATCCCTAACAAAAGCAGATCACCATATCGGAATCATCAAAGAAACATTAGGAAAAGGCACTGATCCCAAAATTAAGGACATGGTTCTTAACACAATTGATGAGTCTGAGATTAAGCACGCATCAGTTTCCCTACCATTAACTCAAAAATACGGTGTCTCAACATATTTTCTGTTGGCAATGGCAGAAGCCTCGACAAACCTTGCAAAATATTGCGGAATGCGCTATGGAAAACATGAAACACTCAAAGGATCATTCAATGAATACTTCTCCAAAGTAAGATCTCACAATCTTAACGAAGAATCAAAACGAAGGATCATGATAGGGACATTTGCCAGAATGGCAGGTTACAGAGATGCTTTCTATCTCAAAGCCACAAAGATAAGAACAAAAATAATTGAAGAGTACAAAAAGCTCTTCAAAACCTATGATGTTCTTGCAAGCCCAACAATGCCCATCATCGCTCCTACTTTCAAAGAAATCGAAAAACTCACCCCTCTCCAGCATTACATGATGGACACCATGACAGTAGGTCCAAACTTAGCTGGCCTGCCCCACATGAATGTCACCATTGGAGAGAAAGACGGAATGCCAGTTGGCTTACTACTCATAGCAGATCATGAACAAGAAAGCACTTTACTAAAAGCAGCAAAGGTTATTGAAAATGTCGAATGAAATTTTAATTGGATTAGAAATCCATGTCCAGCTTAACACAGCTACAAAGCTTTTCTGTAGTTGTGCAACTCAAGGATCTGAAGATCCGAACACCCGTACCTGTCCAACCTGCCTAGGTATGCCTGGCTCAAAGCCCATATTGAATAAGGCAGCAGTTGAGAAAGCACTCAAACTTTGCTTAGCAGCAGATTGCACTATTGCACCCGAACTGATCTTCAGCAGAAAATCATACTTTTATCCTGACATGTCAAAAAACTATCAAATAACACAATACGAATTGCCGTTAGGAACTGGCGGATCCATAAAACTAGCCAAAGACAAATCCATATCCTTAATCCGAATCCACATGGAAGAAGACCCTGCCTCATTGGCTCATCTCGGCAGCATGGAAAAATCACCCTACACCTTGGTCGACTATAATCGTTCTGGAAATCCATTAGTAGAGATCGTTACTAAACCTGATATGCACTCTTCAGATGAGGCAAGACAATTCATGAAAAAACTCATAACCTTGTTGGAATACCTTGAAATCTTCGATATCAACTCAGGCATCATCAAAGCAGATGTTAATGTCAACATAAAGCCATATCCAAGAGTTGAGATTAAAAACGTTACAGGCTTTAAAGAGATCCAAAGAGCAATCGAATACGAGCTTAGCCGCCAAAAGCAAGAACTGAAAGAAAAAAAGAAAGCAACCCAACACACCCGAAATTGGAATTCTGAAAAAGGAATAACCACAATGCTCCGTTCCAAAGAAACAGAGGAAGAGTATGGCTACATTATTGATCCAGATCTTACAGTAACAGACATAACAGATCCAATGCTCCAAAAATTAAAAGCAGAACTTCCTGAATTAGCAGAAGAAAAAATCAACAAATTCACGAAAACCCTCAACGTCGCAGAGGATCATGCAAAAATCATCTCTACTGATAAAGCAATGGCAGAATTACTAGAAAGAGCCGCAAAACAAGTCGCTCCAGACTTAGCAGCTAAGTGGATCAGAAGAGAGCTCAACAGGGTCCTGAACTACAACAAGAAAAAGCTCAAAGACCTCGATTTCGATGAAGAAAACTTCTTTAAACTCTTAAAACTTATTGAAAAGAAAACAATCACAGATACCACAGCACAAAAACTACTGGAACAGTTCATCGTAAAACCATTTGACATTGCTAAATACGTAAAGGATAAAAAACTCGAAGCTGTCTCAGATTCAGGATCACTGGAAAAGTTCTGCCAAGAAGCAATCAAAGAAAACCCTGACGCAGTAAACGACTACAAAAGCGGAAACGAAAAAGCTTTACACTTCTTAACAGGCCAAGTCATGAGAAAAACCAAAGGCCAGGCAACTCCTGGTGAGGTTAATGGGATTCTAGTGAGCTTATTAAAGTGAATACTTAACCATAGTATGTGAATAGCTAAATAATTGCTCTTAAAGAATAAAATGGGCTTTGCCCATTTAATCTCCATGTGGAGATTAAAGTCATAATCTTTGCCATGACATCTGCACCGTTCTGGTTTCTTAGCGTTCCAATGATTTTTTTC